>DATAQX010000251.1:0-14286 GCA_036264455.1 Silvibacterium sp.
TGATGGTGATTTTCGTCGGGGAACTTTTCGGGTGCGCGGCGACGTCATCGAGGTCTATCCCACATACGACGAAAATGCTTATCGCATCGAACTCTTCGGCGATGAGATCGATTCGCTCTCGCAGATCGATCCGCTCTTTGGTTCGGTCCGCGAGAAATACTCGCGTCTGCCCATCTACCCCAAGAGCCACTACGTGGTGCAGCCTGAGCGCAAGAAGACCGCTATCGAATCGATCCTTGAGGAACTTGGCTGGTGGGAGAAAGAGCTTGAATCGCAGGGCCGACTCGTCGAGTCGCAGCGCATCCATCAGCGTACGCGCTTCGATCTGGAGATGATCAAGTCCGTCGGCTACTGCCACGGTATCGAGAATTATTCACGCCACTTCTCAGGCCGCCTGCCGGGCGAGCCACCGCCTACCCTGCTCGACTATTTTCCGCGCGACTATCTGCTGTTCATCGATGAATCACACGCTACAGTGCCGCAGATCCACGGCATGTGGCATGGCGACCGTTCGCGTAAACAGAACCTTGTCGATTACGGCTTTCGCCTTCCTTCGGCTACGGATAATCGCCCGCTCAAGTTCGAGGAGTTCGAAGCGCGCGTCAACCAGACCATCTATGTTTCCGCCACGCCAGGCCCGTATGAGCTTACCAAGTCTGCGGGAGTCGTTGTCGAGCAGATCATCCGGCCGACGGGGCTTGTTGATCCTGAGGTTGAAATCCGTCCCATTCGCGGTCAGATCGACGATCTTCTCGCGGAGATACGCGACCGCGCGGGCAGGAATGAGCGTGTGCTGGTGACCACGCTCACCAAGCGCATGGCCGAAGACCTCGCCGGCTATTACTCCGAGGTCGGCGTGCGCTGCCGCTACATGCACTCGGAGATTGAAACCCTGGAGCGCGTCCGCCTGCTACGCGATCTCCGCAAGGGCGAGTACGACGTCCTCATTGGCATCAATCTCCTGCGCGAAGGGCTCGATCTGCCCGAGGTGTCGCTGGTCGCCATCCTCGACGCCGATAAGGAAGGATTTCTGCGTTCCTCCGGTTCGCTGATTCAGACGATCGGACGCGCCGCCCGCCACATCAACGGGCGCGCTATCCTCTACGCTGATCGCATGACCGATTCCATGAAGCAGGCTATCGGCGAAACCAACCGCCGCCGCGAGGTCCAGCGCGCCTTCAATGAGGAAAACGGCATCACGCCAACCTCGATCATTCGACCAACAGATATGGCGCTTGCCCGGATTCTCAAAGCTGATTATGCCGATCTTACCGACGATGCCGATTCCATGCCGGACTTCAAATCGCAGGAAGAGCTGGATGTCTACATTCTCAATCTCGAATCCGATATGCGCGAAGCCGCCAGGAAGTTCGAGTTTGAAAAAGCGGCACGTTTACGCGACAGGATCAAGGAAATGCGCACGAAGGAATTTCTGTTCAGCTAGTGAGGCCTAACCTCGCCGAAAGTTGCAGCCGATTTACGGCAAAACCAGAGAAGATGTGTCCTATTCAGCCCTGTTCCAGGTCGCCGCTCCCTGATGGTCGCGTCGACTTGAACGCTCTGGCTTCGAGATACAGTATCTCTGGTTTTGCTTTAGAAGCAGGAAGCCGAGGTCTGAGAGGCTGACTTCGGGGAGGGAGATTGACCTCGGTCTTCCTCGCTGAAATTATGACCTGACAGCCGACTGTTGGGGTGGTACGGGCAAATCGTTCAATACTTCCTGAGAAGAGAACTTCGGACTTTTGACCAAGTGTTTGGTGAGACGCTTCGCGGTAAACATTGCGCCATAGGCGAAGCGGGTGAGCGGACCAAACGAATTCGCCGAAGCTACGCCAACCATGTAAAGACCCTTTACAGAGGATTCGAAGTTCGACGAAAGCACCGGAGTGTCTTCGATCGAGTAAATTTCCTTGCGAAGATCCTCGGCAATGAAGTTCAAGCGCGATATGGCAACGCGGAATCCGGTTGCGCCGATCAGGTGATCAACCACGAGCTCTTTCGCGGTGCCGTCGCTCTCTGTGAACCTGAGGTGGACCTTGCCATTCCCCACCGATGCCCCCTTGATGGTGGTGCCTAGGTGGAGGGGAATACGGCCCTCGACCTTCTCACGAACAAACCATCCCGGAGCCGGCCCGAGATGCCGCTCTACTGCGCGGAAACGCAGCTTCCTGGGCATCTTATGGAAAAGCAGTGGCGCATCGCTGGCCAATTTTGACTTCCAGCCGGTACCAAGGCCCGAGCGGGGTTGCGTAAACCGCTTAAGGAAAGGACGCGGCTCCTGCGGCGGTTTGTGGAATGAGATTTTACTGCGCCGAGCCACAAGGTGCACTTCGGCTCCCTGCTCATGGAGCAGAGCGGCGATGTCAACTGCGGAAGCGCCGGCGCCGATTACAGCGACTTTCTGTCCGCGAAATTTACTCAGATCATGATGTGCTGAGCTGTGCGTTACCTGCTCTCGCGGCAGATCTGCCAGAAATGGAGGCAGGTATCCAAAATGAGTGATGCCTGCGGCTACGATGACTTTCCGCGCATAGACCGTCTGTCCGTCGGCTGTCTGCAGCTCAAATCCCGCCGAGCTGCGCTTGAGCGAGGTGATATTCGTTTCTTCCAGAGTCGGCACCAGGCGTTTCTGGAACTCCAGCCCATAGTTGGCAAAGGTTTCGCGCGGCACGGGAATGCCTACATCGGAGTAGGGCAGGTTCTTCTCAGCGCAGTAACGGCCAAGAGTAAAAGCCGAATCCGGATCATAAAGGGTGGAGGCAAAGCCGTCGGACTTGAGCAGCATACCTTCGGGCATTTGCTGCCGCCAGCTGTGCATGGGTGTTCCGAAGATGCGAAAGCTCAATGGGCTTTTTCGCAGGTGCGCGGCTATCGAAAGGCCATATGGACCGGCCCCTATGATTGCAATGTCGGTCGTGGGATGAGTCAAGGCACGCTCCAAAATGAGATCAAGATGAGATTTAGTTGTTCAGTGGTACTTTTAATGTACCCGTTCCTTCTAGTGTGCTTTGAAACAGGGAAAATCAAATATCCCCCAAAGGGTGATTGCATAATACTTCTTTAGTCATATATGTGTAATGGTGAATTGTTGTTAAGGAGCCGTGAGCAAGTTTGAAAAACAATGACCGGCCGGTGGTGCTGTTTGGCGCAACTATGTGGTGGCCATTGTCCGCTCGACTGGCAACGGCGTTTATCCGGCATGGATGCCGGGTTTTGGCCGTCTGTCCTACAGGACACCCCTTAAGGTTCGTGCGAGGTGTCGAGCGCCTGTATCCATATGACGGCTTCGACTCGATCGGGGCTTTGAAAAAGGCTATTGCCGCCGCACGTCCCGATCTTATTGTGCCGTGCGATGACGGGGTAGTCTGGCAGCTGCACAGCCTGCGCGCCAGCAGCCCTGAGCTGAGACCTTTGATTGAATATTCCCTGGGGCCACCGGAGATGTATTCCATCATCAGCAGCCGCGGCGCGATGCTGCAGGCTGCGTCAGAACTCGGTATCCGGATTGCTGCAACTCAGGCTCTTGCGTCGGAAGACGAGCTTGGAGACTGGTGCACGGCGGCACCGGCAGTCTTGAAGCTCGATGGAACCTGGGGCGGGAAGGGCGTGGAGATCGCTCATTCTCCGGTTGAAGCGCTTGAGTCCTTTCGCAGACTAGCCACACCGCTGGCAGCCGGCCTTGCCTGGAAGCGATTTCTGATCAATCGCGATGTTTTAGCCGTATGGTCGTGGCGGAATCGCGAAACACCACGAATCACGGTCCAGCAATTCATTCAGGGACATCCTGCCAATACGATGTTTGCCTGCTGGCAGGGAGAGGTTCTGTCCATCGTCACGGTTGAGGTCATCTGTGCTCAAGGCGCCACTGGAGCTGCTACTGTAGTTCGATTGATTCAAAATGCAGAGATCGCGGAGGCGGCGCGATTGTTAGCGCGACGGCTTATGCTCAGCGGGTTTCATGGTCTTGATTTCGTCCTTGAAAGTGGGACGGGCGCGGCCTACCTCATTGAGATGAATCCTCGTTGTACTCAACTCGGCCATCTGCGCCTGCCCGATCAAGGAGACCTCGCTGGTGTATTGATTGCCAAACTCAGAGGCGAAGATCCCCCTGCGCAGGACGATCCTATTACCGGCAACACTATTGCGTTCTTCCCCCAGGCATTTTCCTGGAACCCGCAAAATCCCTACCTTCATCGGGGCTACCATGACGTTCCCTGGGAGGAGCCAGGTCTTCTCCGCGAGCTGCTGCGGCAATCGTGGCCAGAACGTCAGTGGCGCGCACGCCTCTACCATTCCTTTCGGCCTCCGCCGCAGGAGGAAGAGGTGAATTTTGACACAGTCCTGCCAGAACATGTTGATCAAAGCTGTCAGAGTTGAGTGCGGATGTTTCTTTCATATGCCGGCTGACCAGCAGACACTGCGACAAAGGAAAAGAGGCCCCATTTCAAGGCCTCTTGCCTTTATCCTGCAAAATCTCAGTGAACTCGAACGTCGCCTGAGCCTGTTTCCACTCTTACTGTTACGCCGCCGCCGTTGACGTCACCCATAATATGGTGGCGCTCCAGGCTTCCATGCACCGTAATCGGAGGATCGCTGTGAATTGATCCAGAGCCGGTGGTTGCATCGAGAGAAAACTTTGAGCCGCTGGCAGTATTCAGGGTCACCGATCCCGAGCCCGTTTCAAGCTTCCAGTTCGAACCCGGCTGGCCATCGATCTCGATATCGCCGGAACCGGTTCCGGCAAACAGACCGCCGGTTGCGCCGCGGAGTCTGATGCTGCCGCTGCCCGTCTGCGCCTTCACGTCAGGAGCAGCATGCATGTCAGCACGAATGTCGCCCGAACCGGTTTCGAGTGTAACCCGCCCACTCAACCCATTCGCGTCGATCGACCCTGAACCGGTGTTGGCCTTGAGCGAACCGCCGAGGTCGGAGATGCGCAGATCGCCTGAACCCGAGCTCGCCTCAAGATTCGTGCCCTTCGGGGTCGTCACCTCGTAATCGATCGAAATATTGTGGTAGTTCGTGTGTTTGCCTACCGTGATGACGTTTCCGCTCTGCTCGATCGGCGGGTTTGCCACCACCTCTTTCACCCGCTCCTCAGGCGAACCATCGTCCATGCCCCAGCGGCCAGCATGCACATGGCCAATGATGCGGATCTCGTTGTCCGAGCCCGGCGTTACGTGGATATAGCCCGAACCCGTGTTTACGCTGAGGGTCGGTGTTCCGCTCACGTGCAAGGTCTTGTCGAACGTGCCATCCGACGCCAGCATCCATGCGGGAGAAATTGCCAGCGCTGCTATTGCTGCCCATTGCATCTTCATAACCGCCTCCAGATTCTCTTATTGCTACTGCTGCAACACGACTGTGTCGCCCTCTTTCAATCCATCCAGGATTTCTATCCGGCTGCCATTGGAGATACCAGCCTTCACCGGAACTTTCCTCTGACCATCTTTCTGTTTTGCATCGGGTACGAAGGCCGAAGCATTTTTGTCCGCGTCATACACCAGCGCCTGCGCAGGCACCGAAAGCACGCCCTTGTCTTCCTTAATCAGGATTTCGGCGTTGGCGGTCATATTCGCCTTGAGCTCGCCGCTGGGATTGTCGATTGAGACGCGCACTTCAAAGGTCGTCACATTGTCCTTCTCTACGCCCAGTGGAGCAATCTTTGTCACCTTGCCGTTGAATATCTTGTTCGGGAACGACTCCACGCGGATCCGCGCCGGCTGGCCAAGGTATACGCTGCCGATATCTGCCTCGTCTACCTTGCCGTTCACGTAGACCTGCGTCGTATCACCCAGGGTCATCACCAGGGTTGCAGTGGAGCCCAGCACCAGAATCGAGCTCACGGCGTCGCCAACCTCTACGTCGCGCGACAGGACCACACCATCCATGGGAGCGGTCAGCGTGGTGTAGCTCAGTTGCTCGTTCAACTGATCCAGACTGGCCTGTGCCTGCTGCACCTGCGCCTGAGCCTGCTTTAACTTGGCACCATCCACGCCGATCTGGGCCTGGGCACCCGCCTGCTTGTTCTTGTTTGCCAGATAGTCGCGCTCCGCGTTGTCCAGCGTTTGCTGGGAAACAATCCCCTGCTTTAGCATCTGCAGATTCCGTTCGTAGGTCTGCTGATACATGGGCAGATCAGGGGCCTCGGCGTTTACCTTGTCCTGTGTAATGTTTTCTCTGTACGTAACTACGTTGGCTTCTGATGCCGCCAGCTGCGCTTTCTGCGCTGCGACCTGAGCCAGAATCTCCTGCTGGTCGAGCTGTGCCAGAACCTGTCCCTTGTGGACATTCTGGTTGATATCGACAAAGAGCTTCTCGACCAGGCCGCTGGCCTTCGATTTCAACTCGACCTTGGTGATTGGCTGAATCTTGCCGGTAGCCACGACGCTTTTGGCGATGTCGCCGCGCGTAACCTTAGCCAGCCGGCCCGGCTCAATCTTCGTTCCGCTCCCATGTGCGGCAATGGCGATGCCCGCCGCCACAATGACCACCAGCGCGATACCTCCGATCCACCACCATTTCTTCTTACGATTACGCTGAGTAGCCAAGCAACTTCCTCCCTGAACTCAATAGGCAGTCGGCGACAGTCGCCCCGCTCTGGAGAAAGTACGCATGACATTTGCCATTAGTTCCCGAGAGCAGGGATCAGCCATTAGGGATTAGCCATTAGTTTTCATCGTTGATTAATGGCTAACTTCTGATCCTTGGATTCACCACGAGATAAAGAACATCGGTCGCCAGATTCACGAGTACATAGGTGAGCCCTATTGCCAGTATGCACCCCTGGAGCAGGGAGTAGTCGCGATTCGAAATCGCCGACACCGTCAGGCGGCCGATGCCCGGCCAGCTGAAGATCGTCTCGGTCACGATGGCTCCCGCGAGGAGCGCCCCAAACTGCAAACCTACCAGCGTAATCACCGGAATCATCGCGTTGCGCAGCGCATGTTTGTAGACCACGGTTTGCTCCGGCAACCCCTTGGCGCGCGCCGTGCGAATGTAGTCCTGGCCGAGCTCCTCGAGCATTGCCGTGCGCACCATGCGCGTCAGAATGGCAGCCAGCGCTGCGCCCATCGTGATCGCGGGCAAAATCAGGTGAGTCACATCGCCCGCGCCGCTTACCGGCAGCCATCCCAATTTGATTGAAACCAGAAGAATCAAAATCGGTCCCAGCGCAAAACCCGGAAATGACAGGCCCAGCAGGCTGACCATGCCCAGCGCCTGATCCTGCCAGCGCCCGCGATGCAACGCGGCCGCGATGCCCATGGGAATAGCAAGCAGCAGCGCCAGCGCCAACGCGGCCACTGTCAATTCGATGGTGTACGGATAGCGCGACAGCACCAGGTGCGTAACCGAATCGTTCAGCCGCAGCGAATGCCCCAGATCGCCGTGCAGAACTCCGCGCCAGTAATGGATGTATTGCTGGCCGAGCGGTGCGTCCAGACCGTATGTGTGGCGCAGTGCTGCGATGTCCGAGGGCCTGGCCCCTTCGCCCAGCATCTGTTCAATCGGATCGCCGGGGACGAGATGAATCAATAGAAAGACGATCGATACCACCACCCATACCACAGGCACGGTATAGACCAGCCTGACCAGCAAAACCTTCAAAGGGCGGGGAAGCTGAGGAATGGAGAGCCGCGGCGACGCGGCGGAACGCGTCATCAACTCGCGTTCTCCATCGCCGTCCGATCATTTGCCGGTTGCTTCACCTTCTCGATACGAACCCGGCTGATGCGGTTTCCGCTCATCTCGACAATCGTAAAGCGTCGCCCCTCATACTCCACCGTCTCTCCACCGCGCGGAATCTTTCCCAATCGCGCCAGCAGAAACCCCGCGAGCGTCTCCGCACCGCCGTCGCGCGGCAAATTCCAGCGCATCTGCGTCTCCAGATCGCGCAGGTTCACACCGCCATCGAGCATCAATTCGCCGCTGGCTGTCGTCAGCACTGTCTTTGCGGCAATGTCGAATTCGTCTTCCACTTCACCAACCAGCTGCTCGATCGCGTCTTCTACTGTCACCAGGCCCACCGTCGACCCAAACTCGTCCACCACAATTGCCAGATGCCTCCGCCGCGCCTGAAACTCGTGCAGCAAATCAAGCACCGGTTTCGTTTCCGGAACCACCAGTACCTCGCGCATGACCTGCTTCAGCCGTAACTCTACAAACGGAGCCTCGGCAAAACGCGTCTGCGCCGAAGCCCGAAAGTGCATCAACCGCGAGATGTCTTTGGAGTAAACGACGCCGACAATATACTCCGGCCCACGCGCCGGATCATAGACCGGCACCCGCGAATGCAACTCATCCACAATCCGGGCACTGGCCTCTTCAATCAGCAGATCGAACGGAAGGGAAAAGATGCGTTGCCGCGGAGTCATGATCTCGCGCGTCGGAATTTCATTTACCTCGACGGCTCTATGAATCAAAGCTTCCTGATACTCGGGCAGTATTCCAGAACGCCGCGCCGCGGTCGCGATCAGTTTCAGCTCCTCCGCTGAGTGAACCGAACCCTCATGTACCATCGGTATTCGAAACAGGTGCAGCACCGCACGCGCAGAGCGATTCATCAGATGGACGGCCGGCCGCGTGATCTGGATGAAGACCTCCATCGGTCCGGCAACCGCTACTGCCACCTGTTCGGCTTTGCGCAGAGCCAAGGCTTTCGGCACCAGCTCACCGAGCAAGACATGAAAATAAGTGATGAAGGCGAAGGCGACGGGCACTGCAATCAAGTGGGCATAGATATGAGCGTGCGGTAACCACCGAAGCCAGTGTTCAAACGCAGTCGCCACAACCGGCTCGCCAATCCAGCCTAGAGCCAGGCTGCACAAGGTGACGCCAAGCTGCACAGCGGGTAGAAAATCATCCAGATGTTCCTGCAGCCGCTGCACCAGACGCGCGCCCGGCCTGTGCTGTGCAATCAACTGTTCGATGCGCGTTTCGCGCACGCTCACCAGCGATAGCTCGGCCGCCACGAAAAAGCCGTTGGCCAGAATGAGCACCATGATCGCTACGCCGCGAAAGAGCAGGAACTCAAGCATCTGTTTTCAGAAGTTTACAACGATGGAGGTGGTGGCTGGTTTCTTCATCCGCACTGAATAAAAGGATTCACTTCTTCACTCGCATGGCCTCGATTGCGCGCGAGTATTTCTCCGGTAAAGGCCGTTTTTGCATCAACTTGTCGACGGTTACATGGACTGTCTCGGCCTCGGCCAGCAACTGCTCGTCATCGGCTCCCAACCGCAGGATGCGGTAACCGAACTTGATGACGTAGCTGCGCAGCGCGGTAACGCGCGTTTCTATAACAACTTCATCATCATATCGCGCAGGCGTGCGATAGCGACAGGTTGCCTCGACTACCGGCAAATGGCAATCGTCCTCGACCTCCATCTGCTTGTAGTCGTAACCCAGCTGACGGAAGAACTCGACGCGCCCGATCTCGCACCAGACAAAATAGTTGGCATAATACACCACGCCCATCTGGTCGGTCTCGGCATAGCGTACGCGGAGTGTCGTCCGGATGGGCGCAGTCATAATCGGATCAGATTTGGGAGACGGTGCCAGTTGTCAGTCCCCAGTCTGAGCAAATCGTGCTGACAACTGGGGACTGGCAACTTTCAATTGGCCTTACGGCTTGAGTTTCGACAGGATATTCAGCTTGGCCACGTCGTTGAACATTACAAACGCGGCAAACAGAATCAGCACTACGAACGCAACCTGATAAACGCGCTCCTTGAATTCCTGATTCAGATCCCGCCGCAGTATGCCTTCAATGACCAGCAGCAGGATCATGCCACCATCAAGAATCGGAATGGGAAGCAGGTTGAAGATGCCGAGGTTCAAGCTGATCAGAGCCATCAGGGCAATCAGAGGCTGCCATCCCGGCATGGTCACGGCTTCGCCTGTCTCGCGGGCAATGCCAATTGGACCGCTGAGTTGCTGCACATTCGACTTGCGGGTTACCAGACGCTTCAGAACGTCTACGATGTAGCCTGAGTTTTGCAGGTTGAAGCTCACCGACTTACGGACTGCTTTATTCAGCGGCAATTGTTCGACGTGGAATGGCGCAAGCGCCGGGTGAAACCCGAGCCGGTAACCCATACGACCCGTTCCATCGTCGCCCCAGATTGGTGTTGTTGTCATATTCACCGTCTGGCTGCCGCGCTGTACCACCAGATCCACCGGCTTACCCTGCGTCTCCTGCAGCAATGCCATCACTGCGGCCACTGAATGCACTTGTTGACCGCTAATCGAAACGATCAGGTCGCCGGCTTTCAGGCCCGCACGATCTGCCGGATTTCCCGGCATAACATCGCGCACCCCCAGTGGTCCTTCCTGCATTCGCGGAAGCAGGCCAACAGAATCGAGTTCGAAATCCTGCCCCTTGCTTGAATTGACAAGATAAAGCTCCAGGTCGACTTGTTGTGGGAGGCCATTGACTGTGCGTTCCACAGTCACAGGAACATAAGAATTCATGTCGAGAGCCGCACGCATGCCCACCTGCTCCCAGGTTGGATTCGTGTCCTTATCGAAGCGCACGATCCGGTCGGCTGCCTGAATTCCGGCATGGCCGGCGGGCGAGTCTGGCGGTACGACGTCTGTCACTGCCGGGCTGGACATATAATTCGGCACTTCGTTATGCATCATGTAGAGCCCGGACATGAGCACAAAGGCCAGGATAAAGTTGGCTACCGGGCCGGCAAGCCCGATGAGGATGCGCTGCCAGCGGGGATGCGACGCAAATTCCCCGGGGTCGCCGGTTTTCGTATCGCCTGGAGTCTCCCCGGCCATCTTCACGTATCCGCCCAGGGGCAGCAGGCTTACGCGGTAGTCGGTATCGCCGCGTCGAAATCCGAAAAGGCGGGTGCCGAAGCCAATTGAAAAAACCTCAACGCGAACGCCGAAGAGCTTGGCGACAGCAAAGTGGCCAAACTCATGCACGAGCACCATGATGCCCAGCACGACCAGCATGGAAACGAGGGCGATTAATGCAAAAGCCATAGATTCGATTAATACCTGCTGATAAGAGAGCCCGGCAATACCCAGGGCCCACATCAGTTTCCTTCTGCGTTCAAAGCGTGCGTTTGCCCGCCGGAGACGCGACAGACTTCACTGCACATCCCGCGACCTCGCGCGCTTGCTGATCAAGGGCAAGCACTTCCCGGATGGTCGCCGGATGGGATTCTGGAGTTTCCTCTAATACTTCTTCAATTGTACGCGGTATGGCCGAAAAAGGTATGGCCCGTTCGAGGAATGCCTCGACGGCGACTTCGTCTGCGGCATTCAGCGCGATCGAGTGCGCTCCGCCCAGTTCGGCTGCTTCGTAGGCCAGACGCAGGCAGGGAAAACGCTCAAAGTCAGGCGGCGCAAAATCCAGCTGCCCCAGAGAGGCCATATCGAAGGTCAGATCCGATTCCACCCGCTCGGGATAGCTCATCGCATACAAAATCGGCAGCCGCATATCCGTCACAGAAATCTGCGCCAGAATGCTTCCGTCGATGTATTCCACCAGAGAATGCACCGTCGATTGCGGATGCACTGTCACCTTCACCGCCGACGGTGGAATATCGAAGAGCCGGCACGCCTCGATGATTTCCAGCCCCTTGTTCAGCATCGTCGCCGAGTCGATCGTGATCCGCCGCCCCATTACCCAGGTAGGATGCTTTAACGCCTGCTCGACTGTAATATTTTCAAACTCACTTAGCGGCAGGTTGCGGAAGGGGCCACCTGAAGCCGTCAGCCAGATGCGCCGAATCTCCTGCTTTTCACCCGCCCGCATGCACTGATGAATTGCGTTGTGCTCGGAATCGATGGGCAGAAGCGGAACATTCTTCATGCGGGCAGCTGCGACCAGAATTTCCCCCGCCGCTACCATCGCCTCTTTGTTCGCAAGCCCGACTGCTTTGCCCGCGAGCACCGCGGCATACGTCGCCTCCAGCCCAGCGACACCTACAATCGCGGAAACCACAAAATCCACTTGCGGCAGTGTGGCCACGCGGATGGTTCCCGCCGTTCCGTGCACCACTTCGATGCCGGTAATTCCGGCCTGCTTTAACCGAAGCTCAAGCGCCTCTGCCAGCTCGTCCGTGGCCAGCGAAACCACTGCCGGCCTCCACCGGGCGCACTGCTCGAAGGCAGCGTCAACGTTTTTCCCGGCAGCCAGCGAGGCCACAGTAAATTGGTGAGGGTATTTCTCGACGATGCTAAGGGTGCTCTGACCGATGGAACCGGTAGAGCCGAGAATGGCGATCTGCTTCAACGTCGATTACTCGCGAACTAGAAGGACTGCTGCAAAAGTAGAGCGTACCACAGCACGGGAGCCGCTACGAGCAGCGCGTCGATGCGGTCCAGCACCCCTCCGTGTCCTGGTAACAGGGAGCCGGAGTCTTTCACCGCTGCTCCTCGCTTAATTGCCGATTCAATCAAGTCGCCCGCCTGTGCTGCGACATTCAGCACGACCGCCAGCACCAGCCAGTATATGGTCGGTTCCGGAAAAGACAGTAGAGGGAACAGGTTGCGCCGCGCCAGCGCCCCGGCCAGCAACACCAGCAGAAACGCAATACACACACTGCCGATGACCGAGGCCACGGAGCCTTCCCAGGTTTTTCCCGGGCTGATCGATGGAGCGAGTTTTCTCCGTCCCCATGCACGGCCGAAATACAGTGCGGCGATATCTCCGGCCCATACGACGAAGAACAGAAAAAGCAACAGCGACGGACCGTTCTCCTGCTCGCTTAGCAAAGGAAGCGTGGTGAGGGGCACGCCCACGTAAAGCATGCCGAAGACGGAATAAGCTGCGTCCGGCAGCACCCGATTGAGCGGCGATCGAAAGGCGCACAGGATAAACAGTCCCAGTGCCAGGGCACCCAGAAGTGGTCCCAGAAAATCGGGTCGCCGGAAGACGCATGCGAAGAGAAGCGCCACTGCGATCATCGCGGCGATCCTTGGTGTCTTCGCGCCGGTCGCATCGGCCAGGGCCAGGTATTCCCATAGTGCCAGCTCTGCCACCAGCGCCACAACCAACGTGATCAACCAGAGTGGAGCTTTGAAAATCAGCAACAGAACCAGAGGAATAAGAACGACAGCCGTAGCGACTCGTTTCATCTCTCTGAAAGCATACACGTTGTAATTTGGGTCTTTGCTCGCGCGGCTGTCGTCAAAACAACAAATCGAGAAGGCCTGTGTTGACATCTAAATATGTAGACGCAATCAACGCCGCAGATGCTACCGCCGACAGCAGCGGGCACGAAGGCAAGGCTGAAGGATCCCCAGAGGGAGAAATAAATGAAACCGAATCGAATTTTCGCTGCCGCCGCAATATTCGGCTTGCTGGCAGCAGTATCACCTGCTTTTGCTCAGGGCAACGATGGAATACCTGCTCAAGCCGTCATTACGGTTATGAGCAAGAACGCCGAGTCTCCTGTGCCCCTGCAGCAGCAGGATCTGACTGTTCAGGTTGGCGGCAAGTCTGCCAACGTTACGGACCTTGTCGCGCTGCGCGGAGACCGGGCCGGCCTTGAGCTGGTCATCCTTATCGACGGATCGGCCCGCACCAGTCTCGGCCGCCAGATGGGAGACATAGAGCATTTCGTGCAATCGCTCCCGCCCACCACGGCGATCGGCATCGCATATATGCAGAACGGCAATGCCGTATTTTCGCAGCCATTCACGACGGATAAGGCGAAGGCGCTTGGCTCATTGCATCTGCCGGGCGGATCGGCGGGCAGCAGCGCCAGCCCTTACTTCTGCCTCTCCGATCTCGCCAAACGGTGGCCTTCCAACAATCGCGACAACCGGCGCGAGGTAGTCATGGTCACAGATGGGGTCGACCCCTACAACCTTCGATTCGACCCTGAAAATCCCTATGTTCAATCGGCCATCAACGACTCGATCAGGGCAGGCCTCGTCGTCGACTCCATCTACTGGCACGATCAGGGAAGATACGATAACGGCGCCTACCAGAACAACGCCGGCCAGAGTCTGCTTACCCAGGTCACCCAGGTTACCGGAGGAAAGTCTTACTGGCAGGGACTTGGCAATCCCGTCTCCTTTGCGCCTTTCTTCGACGATTTGAGCCGCCGCCTGCAAAACCAGTATGAACTTGGCTTTGTTGTGCCGGCAAAATCGAAGCCTGAAATCGCGAATCTGAAGATCAAACTCGTGATGCCGAATACGAAGATAGACGCCCCGCAAAAGGTGGTCGTCGTTCCTGGAGGCATCGCACGGCAGTAGTTACAAGACATCAGACAGAGCGGCCTGGCTTGCTTTTTCTCAATGATTAAGCAAGCC
>DATAQX010000278.1:0-6187 GCA_036264455.1 Silvibacterium sp.
AGCTTGTGGCTGATTATGACATAAATTGTTGATTAATTTGGAGCACCGGACGGGAATTGAACCCGTGAATACTGGTTTTGCAGGCTGGTGGATTTCAATAAAATGAATAACTTAAACGGAATGCCCCATACTCAAACTCCCCGAAATTTACCCTCGCATACTCTCTCAATGGGGTGAAAATGAGGTTTTGTATCAGCTATAGTTACATAACCTCAAGATCCGGCCGCTTCGCTGTTTTCGGTCAGTGATTGGCGATTTATCACCAACTGAGCATAATCACACGCGTCTGTCAGTTGTCCGGGATACCCGTTATCGGCCAAGTGAAATGCCAGCATTGGTAAACAAAAGCCGACATTTTGGTGGTAATCGGCATCGGTGAGCGCGTTGGCGATTTATCGTAAATCGAGCCCAGTTTCAACATGAACTCCCAAGGCGTCCATACAGGACCCTACCTATTCCGTCCGCAAAACCTCCATGGGATTGATCGAGGCGGCGCGCTGTGCAGGCAACAACGCCGCCACAAGGCCGCACACCACCAGCACCATTGAAACCGCCACAACAGTGAATGGATCATGCTGGCCCACGCCAAACAGAAACGACTTGAGCAGCCGCGTTGCGATCCATGTGCAGACAAGCCCTAAACCCAGCCCGCAAATAACCAGCACCGAGGCATTTCTCAGAATGAGCAGCAGCACATCGCGCCTCTTCGCGCCCAGTGCCATGCGTAGACCCAACTCGCGCGTACGCCGATTCACTGAGAACCTCATCAATCCCGACAATCCCACGAGCGCCATGATCAACGCAATCCCTGCAAACACGGTCAGCAGCGAGGTCTGAAAACGCCGCCGCGCGGTGGTGATCGAAATCAGATCTCCCATGGTATGAATATCTGTCGCCGCAAGGTTCGGATCGATCGACTTCAGCGTCACCCGGATCTCATTCGCGACGGCGCCGGGCGGAAGAGTCGATCGCACGGCCATGTTCGCATCGCCCGCATCATAGCTCGCGTTGTACACCAGCGGCTGCGGCTCCTCTTCGAGACTCGTGTGGCGCACATCCGCGACGATACCCACAACGGTCGACCAGTTCTCTTTTTTTGAATCGCCGGTGATGCGGCCCCCAATGGGATTGCGGTTCGGAAAAAACACCTTAGCGAACTTCTGATTGATGATCACTGGCTGGTTGGCCGTGGCTGCGGCGTCGGCATCCGTAAAGTATCGCCCGGCAATCAATGAAATATGCATTGCTTGAAAGTAATGCGGCGTTACAAAGCGGCCTTCCGTCTGCTGATAATCCTTGTTGTCGAACCCGTCTACCCAGATAAAAGTAAGACTCTCGCCATTGGTGAGCGGCAAGTAATTCACCGATCCCGCCGCCTGCACCCCCGGCAATGCCTCAAGCTTCGCCATCAGCTCCTTGTAAAACGCGATACGCTGCTCGGGTTTGCTGTAGCGCTGATCCAGGCTCACATGGAACGTCACCGCAGACCGGGTAAACCCAGTGTTCACTGACTCAATATTGATATAGCTGCGGATCAGCAGTCCCGCTCCCGCCAACAGCACCACAACCATTGCCGTCTGCCCAACAATCAACGCGCTCTGCACCCGGCCGTGTCCAACGGAGGTTCCGCGCATGGCGTGTGATTTCAGAAACTCCGTCAGTTCCATCCGTGAAACGCCGATCGCAGGCATCAACCCCGCCAGCAAACTCGTCAAAAGGGAGCCACCAAGTGCAACCAGAAACACCCGTGCATCAAGAGACGCTTCATTCAGCCGCGGAATATTTCCGGGATCAAGCTTCGGCAGCAATCGGAGAAAGAGCACTGCCAGCACAATGCCCGCTGCACATCCGCCAACGCCAACCAGCATCGATTCGGCTAGCAATTGCCGGACCATGCGGCCGCGACCCGCACCCAGGGCGGCTCGTACACCCAGTTCGCGAGACCTTTCGGCGGCACGCGCCAGCAGGAGGTTGGCCACATTCCCGCAGGCGATCAGCAACACCAGGCCAACCGCAGCCAGCAGCAACCGCATCAGCGGACGCACGGGCCCAATGGAGATTCCGGTGAAACTCTCGACCAGCGCGCCCCATTCGCGCGGCAGACCAGCATCTCCCGGATCAGGAGGGTATTCCTTATCGAGCCGCGCCATGATACCGGCCATTTCCGCCTGCGCCTGACGAAGAGATACACCGGAACGAAGGCGCGCCAATGAAATATTGTTCCCGATGCCTCGGGAAGATTTGTCTTTCGCGCTAAGCGCAAGAGGCACCCAGATCTGAGTGGATTGGATGTGAGAATCCCCATAAGGAAGATCGGACTTGAACGGATACTCAAACTCAGGCGGCATCACTCCGACAATCTGATAACTCGCGCCGTCCAGCTGGATGGAGTGATTGAGCACATCCGGTCTTGCTGCGAACATTGCGACCCAAAGCGAATGGCTGATTTCGGCAACCTTCGCATGTGCCGGCAGATTGTCTTCCCCGGCAAAGGTGCGGCCAAGTTCGGGTATCGATTGCAGGGTCGAGAAAAAGTTCTCGTCAACCCGTGCCCCGCCGATACGTTGCGTTGTGCCCTGCTGCGCCACGCTGAACTGAGCTTGTTCGAAGTTGCTCATATTCGCGTACGACTTGGACTCGCGCTTGAGATCGTAGGAATCGCCGTAGCTGGGGCATATGACCTCAGCAGGAATCTTGAGGGCAGGATTCGGCGAAAACAAATAGACCAGGCGCTCAGGGTCTCCGTACGGCTGCGATCGAATCAGCACCGCGTTCACCAGACTGAAGATGGCCGTACATGCGCCGATGCCGAGGCCAAGAACGAGAACAGCGGTTAGCGTGAAGCCGGGATTCTTGCTTAATGTGCGCAGGCCATATCGTAGGTCTTGAATGGCTTGCTCGATCCATAGCAAAGAGCGTTCGTCGCGATGTGCCTGTTTTGCCTGCTCCACGCTGCCATAAGCGCCCCGCGCGGCGAGCTGTGCTTCTTCAGGTGACATGCCACTGCGTTCGAAATCGTCGGCGAGGAGGGTGAGATGCGATGCGACTTCGCGCGCAAGGTCCTCTTCGGCGTGCTTGTTGGCGATGAAATTGCGGAGCTTGGCGATGATTCTTCTCCAATGCACCATAGTTACTGTTCCTCTCCGAGCAGCTTTTCAACCACGTAAGCCATCTGGCGCCAGCGTTCGGTTTCCTCATCGAGCGCCTTCAACCCCGCCTTGGTGATGGTGTAATACTTCGCTTCCCGATTGTTTTCCGTCTTGCCCCATGAACCACGGGTCCAGCCGTGCTGCTCAATCCGGACGAGAGCCGGATAAATGGTGCCCTGGTTAAGGTTCAAGGCTTCCTCTGAGACCTGTTGAAGCCTGTTGGCTATGCCATAGGCGTGCTGCGGGCCCATGGTGGCAAGGGTGCGCAGGATCATAAGGTCGAGAGTGCCTTGCAAGATCTGGATGGGGATCTTCTTCATTTGGCTTTCTAGTGAACATGGTTCTCACTAGGATGTCAAGTGGAGGACCGCAGAGAGCAGACGCTCGACTGGCGACTTCAGGTCAATGCGCTCATTGAGCCGTATTGATGTTTTTTAGATCACTTCGGCTAAGAGGATTTATAAGAACTAGCATCTGAGACCGGCCATGCGCGTGAGAGCTCTACCACGGTGGCGGCTGAACATGTGTACAGGCAATCTTTACAGGTTGCCTGTATATATGAGATATTGACCTGGTGAGCAATCGAAAGTCTTCTACTCAGACCGGGCCCGCTTCGACACTTGCTGCCGAGATGCGTACAGTATTCCGCAAGCTCAAGGTGCGTTTACGCGAGCATGGGGGGCACAGCGATCTGACGCCGTCACAGATCTCTGTCGTTCTTCGATTGGAGAAGGACGGTTCAGCCACAGTTTCAAGCCTGGCGCGAACGGAAGGGATGCGTCCGCAGTCCATGAGCGCTGTAGTGACTCCGCTGCAGGAGTCGGGCCTTGTGAGAGGTGCACCTGACCCGAGCGACGGACGGCAAACTCTGATGTCTCTGACGCCCAAATGCCTGAAGTTGCTTCAGGAGGGCAGGACCGCGAGACAGGACTGGCTCACCACGAGGATCTCGCAGAAGCTCTCTGTTCAGGAGCAGGAGAAGCTTCAGGCGGCACTCGCACTGCTTACGCGGCTTTTTGAGGATTGAACCCGGCGTGTCCTGCTTCTTACCCATGCAAGTTTGTATCCGAGGAGAAGAACCGATGCCGCTTACTACGCTTGACCCCAACACCGCGTTGATCGTGATTGACCTGCAGAAAGGCCTCGTCAACGGGAGTTTCATTCATCCTATCGGCGAGGTCATCGACCGAACGCGCGCCTTGATCGATGTTTTCCGTGCGAAGAACCTTCCGCTCGTGCTGGTCAATGTGGCGGGACGGGCGCCGGGCCGGACGGAACAGGGTCCGCGCAGCAGCATATCGTTTTCGGAGGGGTGGACCGATCTCCTGCCGCAGCTGGATCAACAACCGAGCGATATCGTCGTCACGAAGCGAAGCTGGGGCGCGTTCGCAACGACGGATCTTGAACACCAGCTCAAGGCTCGAGGCGTTACCCAGGTTGTTGTGACCGGAGTGGCGACATCGGGTGGCGTTGAGGCGACGGCGCGGCAGGCCTACGAGCAGGGGTTGAACGTGACGCTCGCACTCGATGCGATGACCGATACCCGCCGGGAGGCGCACGAGTACAGCATCAGTAACGTCTTCCCTCGTGTCGGCGAGACAGGGTCTTCACAGGAAATCATTTCGCTGCTTGGAAGAAGGAACTCTGCATTATGAATTGGCTTTGGCTTGTGTCGTATTTCTTTGGGGGCGTTTTTGTGGTAAATGCTATCCCTCACTTTGTCGCTGGCACGATGGGGCGCCCCTTTCAAAGTCCCTTTGCCAGACCACCCGGCCAAGGGCTCTCCTCTGCAACGGTCAATGTTGTCTGGGGATTCTTCAACGCGGTGGTTGGGTATCTGCTGGTCGCGCACGTCGGTGCTTTCGATCCGCGGGCGACAACCCACATCCTCGCGTTCGGCCTGGGCGCGCTGCTCATCAGCATTTTTTCGGCGCGTCACTTCGGCCAGTTCCATGGGGGCAACACGCCGTCGCGCACATGAAGAACCTGGTGTCCGGCACCTTTCGCTCCCTGAGAAGCTTCAACTTCCGCTTGTGGGCGGCTGGCGGCCTGGTTTCCAACGTCGGTACTTGGATGCAGCGCGTCGCTCAGGACTGGCTCGTGCTGACGCAACTTACCCATCACGATGCGTCAGCGCTGGGTATTGTGATGGGTCTGCAGTTCGCCCCGCAACTTCTGCTCCTGCCCTGGACGGGATCGGCTGCGGACCGCCTCAATCAGCGCAGGCTCCTGATGCTCACCCAGGCAACGATGGGCGTGCTTGCGCTCATCCTGGGACTGCTCACGATCGCAGGAGTCATCCGGCTCTGGCACGTGTATGTGTTCGCCTTCCTGTCTGGTTCCGCCTCTGCGCTGGACGCTCCGGTGAGGCAGACCTTCGTGGCAGAGATGGTGGGCGATGCGGATCTCCCTAATGCCGTGGCATTGAACTCAACCTCATTTAATGCTGCGCAGATGATTGGTCCCGCCGTCGCCGGTTTGCTGATTGCAAAGGTTGGCATCGGCTGGGCCTTTTTTCTAAATGGGCTCTCGTTCGCGGCAGTGCTGCTCTCGATGTCGTTCTTCCGTCTCTCCGAACTGCGTGCAAGCGCCAGAGCGCACCGCACTACCTCTGGATTTCTAGAAGGGTTTCGCTACGTGTGGAGAAGACCGGACCTCAGGGCGATCCTCATCATGCTGTTTCTGATCGGCACCTTTGGACTGAACTTTCCGATCTTCATCTCTACGATGGCCGTGAATGTCTTCCACTCCGGCGCACGTGCTTTCGGCCTGCTCTCCTCCATCATGGCCGTGGGCTCACTCTCGGGAGGGTTGTTTGCTGCTGGCCGAAAGAAACCAGACTTAGCGTCTCTGTCGATGGGAGCCGGTGTCTTCGGGCTGGGCTGTACTCTAGCCGCACTCGCGCCGGGATACTGGTGGTTTGCGGCAGCTCTCGCGGTCAGCGGCGCGGCTGCCCTGACCTTGACCAACGGCACGAACAGCATCATGCAGCTCTCGACAGAACCATCCATGCGGGGCAGGGTCATGGCGCTCCGGGT
>DATAQX010000335.1:0-10098 GCA_036264455.1 Silvibacterium sp.
GTCGTCGAAGCCGTCGAGCGGATTCTCGACGGGCGAGCTTGCGGCAACGGTGCTCTTGCGCCGGGCGAGACGTTCGATTCGACGGACTTCCTCCGGGCCCTCGCGCCGGAATATCTGACGTTCGAGCTCGGCGCCGACTAGACCGTCGGGTGGCGCCGTCGGCATGAGATGAAGTCCGTTGTAGAGCGCGAGTGGCGCCCCCCTTACCTGAAGCGCGCCAAGCATTTGGCCCTGGCCAGACATGGCAGCCAAATTTCGTGGCAAACCAACCGCGGCTGAAATGAGGGACGGCGATGGAGAAGACTCTGATCCGGTTCAGGGTATGGCCGGATCCCTGCCTTTAACCTGGCTGACAATTTCACCCAATTCGCTACAATAGAAATAGAGAGATCTAAGGCCCGGCTGTCGATCCCAGCCGGGCCTTTCTTTGCTCAAAATTCTCTAAAGGTAAGCCTTTTAGAATGAGTCAGTCTCGGATTGTCCCTTTAGAATGAAGCAGTTTCGGGCTCCTCCTTTAGAATCAATAAGTCTCGGATGCATAGGTGGTGGGGGAGGCCCCTCAAAGCGGCATTTCAGGCGCTCATTCTGCTGCTATGGATGTACGGGAAGCATGAACATGCGGCCCGCCTCCTGCTTGTGAGCCTCGCGCACAATATGCGGCGTGATGACGATGAGGAGATCCGAAACATCGTTCTGCGTCTGAGTGTTGGTAGTGGATTGAAATCCGGGGAGATCACTGAGGCCGGGAACCCCGGTAACCGCCCTTGATTGCTGCTTTGACAGGCTGCTGACAACCACCGCACTCGCGCCCTCGCGGAGCGTGATGTTAGCCGTGTACTGCTGGTTGTCGAGGACGGGGATGTTGTTAAGCATCGTGCCTGCGAGCGAATCGATCTTCAGGTCGAGGTTGAGTGCGACGTCGCGATCTTTCTGTACATAGGGCTTCACCTTCAGTGTGAGTCCGATATCTTCATACTGCACTTGGGGAATGACCTGGCTGCTGCTTGCGAGCGAGGAAGCGCCGATGCCAATGCCAGCCAGCGCGCTCGAAATGCCCGCCGACGAAAGTCCTGGAATGCCGAGCGAACTTGCCGAAAGGCTCGAGTAGCTGGACGTGATGATGGGGTAATGTGTGCCGCTGTGGATGGTGGACTCTTCCTGGTCCAGAAGGCGCAGGGTGACGTGGTCGAGCGAGCGGGTATCTGACGAGTTGAGGGCCAGATTGGCGGTGGCCCCACTGGTGGCGAGGCCGGTAAGCGTGAGGCCTCCCCCAAAAACCGCGAAAGGCTGACTTAGTATCGAGCCGCTGACTGCTCCGGAGGCGATGAGGATGGCGGCGATGGCAGCGTCGTCGCCGGCGCTGGCCAGGCCGCTGGAGATGATCTGCTGCACCAGGCTCTGGTTGGTCGAGAGAAAGCTGTTGAGTTCCGAAGGAACGTTGAAGACCGTCGCCTGCTGCGGTAACTGGACGCCAATGTTGAGCGCGCGCGACTTGGCAATGTTATACAGGCGCACCTCGAGCTGGACTTCGCTGCGGCCTTCGAGCATTTCTGCGAGCGTGGAATTTAGGGCGGCTAGTTTCCCGGCGGATGCACGTACTGTGAGTGTAGAGTTGGACGGCGAGACAGTTGCCTGTTGTGCATCGAAGAGATTGCGCGCGACGTTGCCCATATCGCTGATCTCGGTGGGAGTGAGGCCGGGGAAGTACACAGTCTCCACCGCAAGCCGCTCAAGCTTTGTGCGATTGTCTTTTGTATCTTCGGCGACCAGCACGCGGCTGGGATCGAGCGGCACAAAGAAAGTCTTGGTGACCAGCTTGATCATGCGGGCGGCTTCATTGAAGTCGACATCGTCCGCATCGAAGCGCACTGTCTGGTTTTTGATCGAGCTGTCAAGCGTAGCCGAGATACCGTAAGCGGTCAGCACCTGGCGAAGGAGATCGTTCGAGTTTGTATGTAGATGAAAGCTGTGGCGCGTCTGCGCCGGGACGAGTTCGATGGGTCCGCCGGCGGTTTCTGCCTCCGCGTGCTGTTGTTCGGGTTCGGGCGTGCCATTTTGAGCGATTTCATCGACATGTTGCGCAACCATCGGATTAGTCGGATCGAGACGAAAGGCCTGAATGAGATCACTGCGCGCCTCGTCAGGACGACCGAGGAGCTTGGCCTTGTCTGCCGCCTGAACGAGAGCTGTGACATGGTGTTGCCGGGCGATTTCGCGCGCCGTCTGATATTGCTGGTTGTCGGGCACGAGCGCGACCGCGTTTTCGAAGTCTTCCTCAGCGGTCTTGAAGTTTTCGTGCTCGAGGGCCTTCGCGCCGGCAAGATAGATTTTTTCCGCCTCACGCTTCTCTCGCGCTGAGGGCGGCTTTTGCGGCGGAGCCTGATCTGCCTTCGCTGTAGTAGGCGGTACTGCCACGGGCGCCTCTTGCTGTGCGCGCGCGCAAAGAGAAGAACCGGCAGCGAGCATGGCGGCCAGCGCAAGAACGTATTTGCTGCTGCTGGGACTCATGCGATGCTACGGCAGTCCACGGTCTGAAGGAGCGCTTCGAACGAGGTGGTGCAGACCTCAGGGTCATGCTCCATGAGCTGCTCGAAGGTGAAGTTGCCGGTGGCGACGGCGATGGTGGGCAGGCCATTGGCGCGCGCAGCGGAGATGTCGAATGGCGTGTCGCCGACGACGCAAACCGTGGCGCCGGCGCCTGCATGACTCTGTGCCTCGCACAGGACGTGAGCAATCATGTCGGAGCGAACATCGTAGGTATCGCTGAATCCGCCAAACTTGAACCAGTGTCGCAGCCCGAGGACTTCTATCTTGAGCCAGCCGATCGATTCAAGATTGCCTGTGGCAACGCCGAGCGCAGCGCCCTTGCTCTGGAGGTAAGTGAGAGTTTCATCAACCCCGGGCATTTTGACCAGCTTCATCTCGGAGCGCCGTGCGGCTACATCGCGACGCATGGTTTCAAGGATATTTTCGAGGTGCGGTTGCCAGTGGGCCTCATCAAGCCGCGCGAGACGGAAGGCGTCGCGTAGAATGCCGGGATCTGTATTGCCGCTGACGGTGACACCATCCAGAACGAGGTCTTGTCCCATCACAGCGCGTACGCTCGAATAAAACGAGTCGAAATGGATGCGGTCTCGGCTGCGCAGTAGCGTGCCGTCAATGTCGAAGAGATAGGCGCCCTGCTCATCCCAGCGAAAGCCCTTCTGGATGAAGACTCGGCTTTCAGGTGCAGCAGCTGAGGACGTGGTCGGATGCGAAGATGTGGAATTCACTCGGTAATTTGCCTTTGTATTTAGATTAAAGCAGGGCAGGGCGTTCCGGGGATGGTGATCCCTAACGCGCTGCCTGATTTACACCAAATACAGGACGTTCGCTGCGTGACGGGCGCTTGAGACCGCCGCGAATTTGTGAGGGATCGAGCTCAAGCTCGGCAATAGTGCGGCTGAGCGTATTGCGATGCATGCCGAGCTCCTTGGCCGCCTTACACTGGTTACCTCTGTGATGCGCCAGCACTTCCAACAAGAAGCGCTTCTTAAATTCACGCACAGCCTCGGTATAGGTAATGCCGCCGGCGTGCATCTGCGTCACAAGGTTATCCAGTTCACGTTTCACAGAAGTCCTCTTTCTATGCCCGGGCTTTATCCAGGTCGATTTTTTCAAGTGCAACAAGAGCCCACGGGGAACTAATTTGCGGAATAGCGATTGCTGAAGGCTTCAGCCACTCCGGCTGAGTATTGCGTATCAGGATGACACCTTGGCGAATGCGCTCCCCCAATTCGTAAGGCGTTACTACAGATGCATGGTGCACAGCGGACAAAAAGTAGGGCGCCAGTCGCGATTGCCGGAACCACGTAGCCTGAGGTAGAAACGCGGCGACTACCAGCACTGCCAGCGTAACCAGGGCACAGCCCTTTACCAGCCCGAAGAGTGCTCCGACGAACCGGTCCGCCCAACCTAGCCCGATCGAATGTACCGACCAGCGAATCATTCGCCCCAAAAGGCCGGCCAGCAACATAACCCCCAGTGCGATCAGGAGAAACGATAATGCCTCCGCAACTGGCCACGAGTGGATCCATCGAGCTATCCATGGCAACAACCTCTGATAGTTCCAACTGGCAAGCAGCACTCCAGCAATGACACCGGCCAGAGAAAACAGTTCTAAGAAAAATCCATTCTTTGCCGCCGACAGCACGGAAACGAGCAAAACGACGAGGATGAGCCAATCGATGAGCGCCATCCGGATGCCCTACAGCGAAAGAGGCTTTCCAGTAAGCAAGCGGAAGGCCTCAAGATACTTTTGTTGCGTGCGCACGACCACATCAGCTGGCAATCCAGGCGCTGGCGCCTGCTTGTTCCAATGAATGCTTTCGAGGTAGTCGCGTACGTACTGCTTGTCGAACGAAGGTTGCTGGTGTCCGGGCTGGTACTGATCACGTGGCCAGAAGCGCGACGAATCAGGCGTGAGTACCTCGTCGGCAAGTATGATGCCTTCTGCATGGGTACCGAACTCAAATTTTGTGTCAGCTAGTATCAGGCCCCGCTCTTCGGCATACTGGGAAGCCTTTGTGTATACCGTCAAACTTAAACTGCGTAGGCGCTCCGCGCTGTGGGCACCAATGCGCGCGACCATCTCGTCAAAAGAGATGTTGATATCGTGTTCGCCATCCAGGCTCTTGCTGGCTGGAGTAAACATGGGCTCGGGCAGCTTGTCAGCTTCGCGCAGCCCAGACGGAAGTGGAATTCCGCAGATGGCGCCGGTAGCAAGGTAGTCCTTCCAACCCGAACCTGAGAGATAGCCACGCACCACGCATTCGACGGGAAACATCTGCGCGCGCTTCACCAGCATCGAGCGGCCATCGAGTTCATCTCGATATTTGCGAAGGTCTTGTGGGTATTCGCTCACGTTGGCGGTGATGAGGTGATTGGGAACGATGTCCTTGAGGAAGTCGAACCAGAAGAGAGAAAGCTGAGTGAGTACTTTGCCTTTGCCGGGAATGCCGGTAGCGAGCACGTGATCGAAAGCCGAGATGCGGTCGGTTGCGACCAGCAGCAGGAACTCGCCGACCGAGTAGAGATCGCGCACCTTGCCCCGTGCGTGTAGGGAGAGATGGCTGAACTCGGTATCAATGAGTGCTGGCAAAGGATGGCCTTTTCGGAATCGATCTGAACTCCGATTCTGAAGTCAGCGGAGCGCTTTGTCAACGCAGCGTAAATGAGCAATGCACACGATATTTCCCGCCATTCTCACGTGTGCTTGACAACTGTCAAGGGCAAAGTATCTAACGATCGGAATTCCATAAAACTGCACTGATTACTATTGTGACCCTTGACTTTCCAGCGAAGTCGGAGCTCTACGATGGCTAGAAATTCTGCTACGCACTAGCCCGGCGCGGTTCCAATCCCCGCTCCTGACCGCCCAGGCGTACGCTCACGATCTTCGAGACTCCCGGTTCCTGCATCGTCACGCCATAGATGAGATCGGCCGCGGTCATCATCCTCTTGGAATGTGTCACGATGACGAACTGCGTATCGCCGGCCATGCTGCGCAGCATTTCGGCCAGGCGGCCCACGTTCGTCTCATCAAGCGGCGCGTCGACTTCATCGAGCACGCAGAACGGGCTCGGCTGGTACTGGAAGATGCCGACAAGCAGAGAAAGGGCGGTTAGTGCCTTTTCGCCGCCGGAAAGCAACAGAACATTCTGCAATTTCTTGCCGGGCGGCTGCGACACGATGTCGATGCCGCTGTCGATGGCGTTCTCTTCGTCGGTGAGCCGCATGAAAGCCTGTCCTCCGCCGAAAAGCTTTGAAAAGGTGACGCTGAAGTTCTCATTGATACGGACGAAGGCTTCTTCGAATTTCGTGCGCGAGATCTGGTCGATCTCCTTGATCGTGGCTTGTGTATTTTCGATTGAGTCAAGCAGGTCCTTGCGTTGCGTTTCGAGGAACTCGTGGCGCTGTGCCGTCTCTTTGTACTCTTCGAGGGCCATCATGTTGACCGGACCCATCGATTCGAGCTTTTGTTTGAGTCCGCGGCAGGCTTCATCCTCCTGCGCGAGCGTCTCCCCCTCGATGCGCTGCAGGTTAGTCTCAGAACGAAGCGCGCCGGCTTCTGTGCCGAGATCGTTCACGCATGTTTCTTCCAGGTGGGTAAGGTCGGCGGTGAGCGTAGCAGCGCGAGCGCTGCGATCACTGCGAGTGTCGCGCAGGCTATCGGTTTCTGCGCGCAAGGCCTTGAGGTTCTGATCGATTTCGGCAAGTTGTGCACGCAAATCCGTGGCTTCTTTAGAAAGGCGAGCGGCTTCGGCGAGTGCCTGCTCGCGAAGCTCAGCTAACTCCTGACGGTTCACGGAGAGCTGCTCATTTTCCTGGGTTCGCTGCCCCTGTTCTGCGCTGGCGGAAGCAAGTTGCTGCTCGATCTGGCTGACCCGTTGCGCAAGGTCGGCATACATGCGGTCAATACGCGCGAAGGCCGACTCCGCGCCGCGGCGGCGCTCTTCGAGTCTTGCCAACTCGGCTGAGACCTGCGCCGCTTGTTGCTGCGCCTCTTCGCGAGCGAGCCGTAACTCTTCGACCGACCGATGCAGTTCCTGGAGGCCGGCTTCGGCTGCCTCGTGCTGCGCTTCCAGACCTTGTGCTTCTTCGCGTTTTTGCTCGATGAAGATCTGCTTTGCGCCGCGCGCGTCCTTATTACGCTCGCTTTGGAGAGTCCATTCCTGCAGACGGCGTTCAAGGCGCTGAACTTCGGAATCCATTTGGCGCAGCGCGGCTGACTGATTTGCGCTTTCACGTTCGGCGTTGCGACGCTCCTCACTTTTTGTGTCGAGCTGCCGCGTGAATTCGACGAGAGTTTTTGTCAGCGTAGTTACTGTCAGCTCGGCATGGCTTAGATCTCGCTCGACGGTCTCAAGCTTTTGCTGAGTTTCACGCAGCTCGCGTTTGAGGGCTAACGGACCTTCGGCGCGGGGCTTGCCCCCGGTCACCGTTACGTTGTGAAAACACTCGCCGGAAGGTGCAAGGAAAAACGCATGTGGATTTTCGAGTGCAAGCGTGCGCGCAGTCTCGGAGTCGTGCGTGACGTAGCCTTCCCGCAGTTTAGGCAGGATGACTTCCAGCGAACTGCCGAAACCGTCGAGCACCCGAATACATTCCTTTAGCCTGACAACACCTTGTTGTTGCTGATAACTGGGCGGAGCACTGCCCGCAGCAAAGGAAAATTTGGCCTGTGAATCTTCGGGATGGACGAGGAAAGTGGCGCGGCCATCGACATCGGTCTTCAACAGGCGCATACCTTCGTTCGCTGCATCCCAACTCTTCACCACGATGTAGTTGAGCTCGTCACGCAGAAACTCGTCGACGACGCTCTCGTACTGGTCGTTGACTTCGACAAAATCGGCCAGTGTGCCAACGGGTGCAAGGCCGCCACCCAGCGAATCGGAGCGGAAGAGTTTGCGGACGGTGTCGGTGGAATAGCTATGTTCTCGGATGAGCGCATTGAGCGAATTGCGGCGGCCAGTGAGCGTTGCATGCTCAGCACGAAGCTGGTCGCCGTGGCGTCTGGCCTCGGTTTCTTCGGTGCGTTTGGTGGCAATCTCGTCGCGCAGGGTTGCGATCTCCGCTTCGAGCCGCTTGAGTGTTTCTGTGATCGACTCGAAGTTCATCGAGAGCTGACCACGTTCCGCGCCTAATGCTTCGAGATCGCGTTTCGCCGCGGCCATCTCAGTTGCCAAACGATCAGCATCGCGTTCGAGCGATGCGAGAGATTCTTCGGCCTGGGCTGCTTGATTGCGGATTTGTCCGAGTTGCGAAATCAGTTGCATCGCCTGGCGCCGTCCAGCCTCAACGCGTTGTTCTGCGGTGGTTACAGCAGAAACAGCGTCGCGTGCCTGCTGCTGCCTGATCTCAGCTTGCTGACGAAAATTCGCCGATTCCGAGGCTGCGGTTTCAAGGAAGCTTCTGTGCGTATCACGCTCGACGGTTAGGTTTGTGAGATGCTGTTGCGCCCGTTCAAGCTCTGCAGCCCCAGCGGCCGCGCGTGCTTCGAGCTCCGCGATGCGCTCCTGATTCGCCTGCTGACGTGAAGTCGCGCGCTCCAGTTCGACAGCGCTCTGACTGCCACGAGTCTGAGCCTGCTTCGCCGCTGAGTCGATTTCGTATCCGCGAGCCATACCCGATGCGTGCTCGGCTTCCAGAGTCTCGATCTGTGCGTTGTGCTCGTTGATCTGCGTGCTGAGTGCGGCGATTTCCGCCATGACCGCGCTTTGTTCGGCATCCATCTGTGCGATCTTGCTGGCTAGCACAATGCGCAGACGTGCGCGCATCTCTTCGCGGGCTGCGGCATAACGCTCGGCCTTAGCGGCCTGGCGCTTAAGCGAACCCATCTGACGAGCGACTTCCTCGAAGATGTCGTTGACGCGGGCAAGGTTTTGTTTGGATTGTTCCAGCCGTAGTTCTGCGAGGCGCTTTTTCGTCTTGAAGCGCGTGATACCTGCCGCTTCTTCAATGATGGCACGGCGATCGTGCGGCTTCGAGCTCAGCAGTTGCCCGATACGTTCCTGGCCGATGAGGGCATAAGACTCGGGGCCGAGACCGGTGCCCATGAAGATGTCCTGAATATCACGCAGACGGCAGAGCTTTCCGTTGAGCAGGTATTCGCTGTCGCCAGTCCGGAAGAGACGGCGAGTGACGACGATCTCCCCATGCTGCTGAGTCTTTTGGAACTTGCGGCGGCGAATCTTGAGTACAACCGCATTGCCTGGCTCAGCGTGCCCTGATTCTGCGGCTGGGGGTGCGGACTCGATGGACCCGTCATCGCCTGCGAAGGTCTCACCTGTCTGACCGTCAATCGCCCGGCCCGGTTGAGAATCGGCGATGATCTCTTCGACCTCGGCAGCACGTTCGGCGCGCTGTTTCTCTTCATCCCAGTCAGGATCGAACTCGTTTTCGATGACCACCTCGGGTTCAGCGAGCAGGGGACCACCGGCATACGCCTCGGGATCGATGAGGGTGATAGAAACTTCGGCCATTCCAAGCGGCTTGCGCTCGCGGGTTCCAGCGAAGATGACGTCTTCCATCTTGCCCCCGCGCAGACTCTTGGCGCTCTGCTCGCCCAATACCCAGCTCACGCCCTCGAGGATGTTAGACTTTCCGCATCCGTTCGGTCCCACAATCACGGCGATTCCCTGGCCGGGCAGGGAGACTTCGGTCCGATCGCAGAAGGACTTGAAGCCCAGAATCTGAATTTTTTTCAGCCTCAACATGCGGATTTACCTCTTACCTCATGAGCGAATCCACGCAGAATCGCGCTGGACACACATGCATTAAAGAAAACTTTAGACTTGGCGGGTGGTGGGGTCAACATGAGCGCCCCAACATCTTGTGGATAAGCCGTCACCAATTCAATCCTTTGGGCAGGGAGGTCAAAACAGGACAGAGCCTGCACGTTTGTAGCGCAGACCGATATTCGCGGTCATGGTGACGCACACCGTTTGTTGTCGCGGGAATCGCCAACTCCGAGGCTATTCGTCGCGTGGAGCGTTGACAAGCAAAAAGACTCAGAAAGGTAACCCGGAAGGATACGTCCGCTTGCCCGTCGGGCGATACTTTACTGTGATATGAAAACTCTGGCCGACCACGGAGATGTTCAGTCGATTCAACTCAGGTTGGGGATACTGTCTCCGGAAGATTCTGCCTGCTGGGGCAGGATGAATGTTCGTCAGATGATCTGCCATTTATGCGATTCCATGCGTGTACCGTTGGGTGAGATGGCTGTCAGTAATGCGGAGATGCGCCTGCTGCAGCGGACGATAATGAGGTGGGGCGCATTGTATCTACCGTTCAAGTGGCCCAAAGGCGTGCCGACCCGTCCCGAGATCGATCAATGCAGGCTGAATGGGCGTTTGAATGATTTCGAATCGGACCGGCAAAGCGCGATTGCACTCGCTCCTCGTCTTCGAGGCGCGGAACTCGAAGGCCGAATTCACCCATACTTTGGTCCCCTTACGCGCGCTCAATGGATGCGCTGGGGATGGCTGCACGCAGACCACCACCTCCGCCAGTTCGGCCGGTGAGGGAAACGCGTCACGGTTTTCGTGCTGGTCG
>DATAQX010000432.1:0-7217 GCA_036264455.1 Silvibacterium sp.
CTGTGCATCGCCCGCCTGCGCTCGCTGGTTGCCAAGATCGGCCATCGCCCCGGCGCGCCCTTCAGCCGCATTCCATACGATGCAGACAAAGACGCTCCGAAATATGCGGCGGAAGACCTCTACTCGCTTCTCGATCCCGATCCCGCCAAGGCCGCCGTCAACACTTACGACATGCACGAGGTCATCGCCCGCTTCGTCGACCGCAGCGAGTTCGATGAATACAAGCCGGACTATGGCCGAACTGTTCTTTGTGGTTATGCCCGCGTTGGAGGCCACGCCATCGGCATTGTCGCCAACCAGAAGCAGCATCAGCCACAGATCAGCCATACCGGTGAGAAACGCACCGAGTTTGGCGGCGTCATCTATGCCGAGAGCGCCGAGAAAGCTGCGCGCTTCATCATGGACTGCAACCAGAATCTCGTGCCGCTCATCTTCCTGCACGACGTCAACGGCTTCATGGTGGGCCGCGACGCCGAGTGGAGCGGCATCATTCGCGCAGGCGCGAAGATGGTCACCGCCGTTTCCAATTCCACCGTTCCCAAGATCACTGTCATCGTCGGCGGATCCTTCGGAGCAGGGAATTACGCCATGTGCGGCAAGGCCTATGACCCGCGATTCATCTTCGCCTGGCCCACCGCTCGTTATGCCGTCATGAGCTGCGCTTCGGCCGCCAATACCCTGGTAGAAATAAAGATCAAGCAGCTCGAGCGCGGCGGCAAGAAGCTCAGCGACGAAGAAAAGCAGGAGCTGCTGGCCTCAATCAAAGCAACCTACGATGAGCAAACCGACTGCCGCTACGCAGCGGCACGCCTCTGGGTTGACGCCATCATTGATCCGGCAAAGACACGCGAAGCGATCCTCACAGCGCTGGAAGCCGCCGCGCTCAATCCCGATGTGCCGAAATTCAACGTCGGGATTCTGCAGACGTAAGAAGAGAATATTTATTGATGGAGATATGAAGACTTGCTTTAGTTCTCAATGACAACACGGGGGAATTAAATGGGAATGCCAGCTCTGCCTCCTGAATTGATAAATCAAGTTTCGGGACTCGTAGCTCAATACATTACAGCTCAGCGAGAGAGATATGCTCCCGCAGCAGTTCCGTTGTCAGCACTGCAGCGGTCTGCCTTACAAGGCTTTTTTACTGCCGAAGTGCTCGACAATACTCGTGTGCTCATTCTCAGGGGAGAACGCGTAGCCAACCCTGAGTTCTACCCCTTGTTACAAAGCTACGGCTTAGTTGATCTACCCGACCAGTCAGCAATGGACGCAATCACATATTTAGACACAGTGGTGTCTCATGTGAATTTTACTGATGGTCTCCTTTTTCACGAGCTTGTGCATGTGGAACAATACCGGCAACTTGGAATCATTAGGTTTGCCGATCTTTATGTTCGTGGATTCTTAAATGGTGGTGGGTACTTCGGCATACCTTTGGAAAGAAACGCTTATCTGCTCGGCAATCAATACGAAGCAAATTCCGCTCAGCGCTTTTCGGTTGCTGAAGATGTAGCTCGCTGGACTGGCGAAGGCCGATTCTAGTTCGACGCTAAATAAAGGAAACCTGCCTATGATCATCCTCGACAACGAACAGGTCGAGCTCTCGACCGCCTACGGACCGATGCGGACACACATCTTCCGGCCGGTTGCGGCGGGCAAGTATCCGGGCATCGTTTTCTACAGCGAAATCTTCCAGGTTACCGGACCCATTCGCCGCATGGCGGCCATGCTTGCTGGCCACGGATATATCGTCGCCGTCCCCGAGATCTACCACGAGTTCGAGCCCGCCGGAACCGTGCTCGCCTATGATCAGGCCGGCTCTGACCGAGGCAATCAGTGGAAGACCACCAAGGAGCTCGCCAGTTACGACGCGGACGCCCGCGCCGTCCTTAACCATCTCAAGTCGCGCCCCGACTGCACCGGACAGCTCGGCGCGATGGGCATCTGTATTGGCGGCCATCTCGCTTTCCGCGCTGCCATGAATCCTGACGTGCGTGGCGCAGCCTGTTTCTATGCGACCGACATTCACAAGGGCAGCCTGGGTAAAGGCATGAAGGACGATTCACTCGCCCGCGCCAAAGATATCCACGGTGAGCTGCTGATGATCTGGGGCCATCAGGATCCGCACACTCCGCTCGAAGGTCGCATGATTGTGCAGACCTGCCTGAACGAGGTCAGCGCCCGCTTCAGTTGGTATGAGGTAAACGCCGCGCACGCCTTCATGCGCGATGAAGGTCCGCGCTACGATCCCGAACTGGCTCTTCGGCTTTACGGGCTGGTCTTCGACTTCTTCCACCGCCGCCTCGGCCCGGGCGACCTGCCTGCGCAGACCTCTGGCCCCGCGGAAAGCCGGCACTAGGCGACCGCCTTCCTCACCAGCGCGAGCACCTGGTCTGCCGCACTCTTCATGCTGCCGCAGCCCTCGGCCAGCGCGTCGAAAAATTCGAACGAGGTCAGCGCCCAGAGGACCGCGATTTTTCGTTTCGTCTCCTCGCTGCCGCTCGCCCCGTCCAGCCGCTCGACAATCCGCGTCGCCGCCATTTGTCTTCGCCGGTTTCTCGCTTCGACTGCCGCTCCGAACTCGGGATCGATGGCGGCGATTCCGTGGATACGCCGGATCAATAGCCTGTTTTTCGCCCAGAAATCGGTAAACACTTCCACGAAGCTCGTCAGCATCGATTCGGTATTCGTCTGCTGCATCACGATCCGCATCCGCTCCAGTCCAGCGTCGAGAGCCAGCTGGTCAAAAAGCGCTTCCAGAACCTCCGCTTTTGTACCGAACAGGTTATGGATGGTCTGGCGCGTCACTCCGCTTTTTCGGGCGAGGGTGTTCATCGTGAGCTGGAGGAATCCGCCAGATTCAAGTTGAGCCCTCGCAGCTCTGAGAATTGCCACTCGCTTGTGGTCGGACAGTTCCAGCCGCTTTCCCAGATCGTACGGGCGTTTGCAAGGGGCTTCTTTTTTCTTTGCCACGCAAACATCGTATCCTAATTTAACTTGACATACTGTAAAATTAAATTGAGAATAGTTTTGTCACAACAAGGATGATGAATGCAGATGCATGCAAACTTCGGCAAACCAACGGCGCACTTGACGAAAGGCCAGCAATCTCCCCTTTGGCTACGCATGGGATTCTGGGTCTGCATCGTGATTGCTGTAGCCGTGGTCTTCCGGCGGATGTTTGCGCTCGCTTATCCACCGCGCTCGGCTCCGCCTCAACTGGCCGCCCTCGATGCGGTATTCGCGTCTCACGCTGCGCTCACGCTTGCGCATATCATTCCCGCGCTCGCATTCGTCGTGGTTGCACCGTTTGTCGTTTTCCGTAGACCAGCCAATGCTGCATGGCCCGAGCGGCTGATTTTTCCCCTCGGAGCAGTAGTCGGCCTCACCGCCTACGCGATGAGCAGTCACTCCGTCGGGGGATGGATCGAGCGTTCCGCGGTTCTGTTCTTTAACAGTCTTTTTCTCTTCTCGTTATTCTGGGCATACCGGTACATGCGGCTCGGCGAAGAGCTTCTGAAACGGCGATGGCTGCTACGTGCGATCGCCATCCTTCTTGGCATTGCTACAACGCGTCCGGTAATGGGAATCTTCTTTGCCACCAGCGCTCTTACCGGCCTTACGCCCAGCCAGTTCTTCGGCGTGGCATTTTGGATTGGCTTCTCCATCAACACCGTCGTCATCGAGTTGTGGCTTCGCTCCCGGGACCGTCAACCTCAAGCTGAAAGGATGGCAATGCATCCGGGCCAATGATCGCGACCGGATTCGAGCCAGATTGAACGCCATGAATGCACAAGCAATAAGAATTTCCGCTATATCCCAGAGCCATGCCGGGCCACCTCTCTGGCTGCTGGCGATTCTCTACACGGTGATGTTCAATGCCGGCTTGTATCCGGTCACAGTGCTGGCGGGTCCAGTCCACTGGCCCGGCCCCTGGGAACCCGCCAATGTCATCGTGCCCTACTTTCAGACGCATGCCACCCAGGTGCTCACCTGTCTGTTCCTCCAGTTTGGAGCCACGATCTGCCTCGGCCTGTTTTCCGCAGTGGTGGTAAGCCGAATGTATTTTCTCGGCGTGCGGTCCGCGGGCCCCTGGATTGCGCTCTTCGGCGGCTTCCTGACGGTTTTCAATGGCATCGCAGCCAGCCTCATCGTTTGGACGATGATTCATCCGGGGGTTTTACAGGAGCCTTCTATCCTGCTCGGCTTCTATTACCTCTCCTACGCCTTCGGCGGCCCAGGATTCTCAATCCCTATGGGTCTCCTGATGGCTGGGGTGTCCATTCCTGCGGCGTTCATGAAGCTTTTACCCAAGTGGATCATTGTGCTTGGGCTGGTACTGGCGGCCGCTGGAGTGCTGAGTTGGTTTCACTTGATCAGTCCTGGCGCACTGTTCCTCGTTCCGCTGGTACGATTTCCGGGCTTCATTTGGCTCATCGCGGTTGGTTTTGCCCTGCCGCGGATTCGGCCCGTTGCTCTGCAATCAGCCACGCCCTGAATGCGCCCGGGAACAGGCTGTCATGCCTGCCCCGATCGCATTCGCCTCAATGATTGATCGCTTGCACTGCCAGCGTTGCGAACATGGAATGTCCGAAGATCGTCAGGTGCTCCAGCATCCTAGAACAGGTTGACATAGGGATTCCTGAACACTGACGGGCGTTTGGGTAAAGATTTCGTGGATTTGCATCAAGAGAACTGCGTGAGATTGAAAGCTGCCTGTGTCCTCCTCGATTCCCCCGGGCCCTCCATGCCATTTTTCACCGCCATGCACAATCCCGGCACGAGTATTCTCATCCCATGCCGGTCACCACAGCCCCCGCGCGGGAGAAGCGCCGCGCCATCGTCTCTCGCAACGCGCGTCGCAAACGTAAAGGCAGGAAGACCCGAGGCTTTCTCGCCGTCTGGTGGCCGTTTCTGCTCGCCATCGCCGTTACGCCTTTTGCTATCCACGCCGCCAGCATCATGGCACTCGAAGGGCCCAGCGCTCTGATGACTCTCTATCCGTGGGTGCTTCTGCTTAAGAGCCCGGCACTCGGCTTAGGCAACGGGTTCGGGGAGAATTTGTCACAGGTGCTGATGTATATTCAGTTCCCGCTTTACGGACTGCTCATGGCGTTCATCCTTCGCTCGAAACCGATCTGGATCGCTCTTACAGCGGTAGCCACTACCCACTTTGCAGCTATTCTTGTCGTCTACCTGACTACTCGCGCGCATACCCCATAATCCGGCTCAAAGATGATGGATACGGTCAAACTCATCGAATGTCCCCGCGATGCCTGGCAGGGATTGCCGAAGCTCATTCCCGTCGAGGTCAAGGCCGAGTACCTTCGCGCTCTCATCGCCGCCGGCTTCCGGCGCATTGACGCGGTTTCCTTCGTCTCCTCGGCCGCTGTTCCGCAAATGGCCGACTCCGAGCAGGTGCTCAATTTTCTTGACGCCCCGGACGATGTGGAGATCATCGGTATTGTCGTCAACAAAAAAGGCGCGGAGCGCGCCATCGCCACCGGCGCGGTCAGCACCCTTGGTTTCCCCTACTCCATTTCGCCCACATTTCTCCAGCGCAACCAGCGTCAGACGCCCGAGGAATCGCTGGAAGCTCTGGACGCGATCGGCGAAGCGGCCTACAAGAGCGGTGTTGCCGTAGTTGTTTATATTTCGATGGTCTTCGGCAATCCGTACGACGACCCCTGGAGTACGGAGGAGGTCATCGCGGCCTGCGACCTGCTCACCGACAACGGCATCGAGCAAATCTCTCTCGCCGATACTGTTGGGCTTGCGTCGCCTGACGACATCGCTTCACTGATATCAACCGTTCTGCCTACGCTCCCGCGCAACGTCGAGCTTGGCGTTCACCTTCACGCCCGTCCTGACAACGCTGCCGCGAAAGTTGCCGCCGCCTACAATGCGGGCTGTCGCCGCTTCGATACAGCCCTGGCGGGTCTGGGTGGATGCCCCTTTGCGCAGGATGCCCTCGTCGGAAATCTGGCCACAGAGATTACGGTCGCCGAGCTCACCCGACTTGGCGCTACGCTGCCGGCTCTGCGTCCGCTCGACAGTCTGCTCGCTGCAAGCACTGCCATGGAGAAAAAATTCGGGACAGTGCCACAATAGTTCACTGGTGCGCTTCTAAAAATTTGGAGTAACATTCTCTGTCTCTGTCCCGGAGGGAATGATCATGCGGCGCTACGCCACTCTGCACACACACACTGAAGGCGGAATCCTCACCATCACCATGAACCGGCCGGATAAGCGCAATGCGCTTAATCCGGAGATGATGGAAGATCTTACGCATGCTTTCCTGGCGGCCGGGGATGATCCAGCCTGCCGCGTCATGCTGCTTACGGGCGCCGGGTCCGCCTTCTGCGCCGGCCTCGACCTCGATCATCTGGAAACGCTGCGCGCCAAAACTCCGGAAGAACACCGCCTGGATTCCGAACGCATCGCGCGGCTGCTGCGCACGCTATACGATACGCCCAAGCCCTCCATCGCCGCGGTCAACGGCCCCGCCATCGCCGGTGGGATGGGACTGGCCACCATCTGCGACTTCACTCTGGCCGTCCCCGAAGCCAAATTCGGCTATACCGAGGTGCAGATCGGCTTTGTTCCGGCCATTGTCTCCGCCTTCCTGAGAGGCCAGATCGGCGACAAGCGGTCGCGCGATCTGCTACTGACCGGGCGCCTCATCAAGGCTCCCGAGGCCTTCGAGCTGGGCCTCGTTACCCGCGTTGTGCCGGAGCAGGACCTGATGGACGAAGCCCGCAAACTGGCAAACTGTCTTCTGCGTAACAGCCCGGCCGCCATGCAGGCCACCAAGCGGCTGCTCAGCGAGCACGCCAACCATCACCTCGACCAGGAGACCGAATCCGCTATTGCCGCCAATGCGGAAGCGCGGACCACGGATGACTTCAAGGAGGGTGTCCGCGCCTTCCTTGAGAAGCGCCAGCCCGAATGGCCTTCTTCGCGTCTGGAAAAAACCGGGTTCTCACGGTGAATGAAAAGTACCTCCTGGGATTTCGATTCGCTTTGCACTTTGGAATGAGCTAGATGCGGGGAAGAATTTGCGCTTGGGGCTTGACAGGGTTGATTGTATAAATTGACCGATGCCCGCAACGCTCTCCATCGCGATGATTACCCGTAATGAGGAGAAGAATCTTCCCCGGACCCTCAAAAGCGTTTTCTGGGCGGATGAGATTGTCATTGTCGATTCGGGATCGGTG
>DATAQX010000436.1:0-5379 GCA_036264455.1 Silvibacterium sp.
CTCCATGCAGTGTAAAAACGGCGGCTGGGCCAGCTTCGACAAAGACAACACGAAGATGATCTTCGAGCAGATCCCCTTCGCCGACCACAACGCCATGCTCGACCCTCCGACCGTGGACATCACCGGCCGCATTCTCGAAACACTTGCCTCCTACGGGTACAGCCGCAAGGACAAGCGCATCGAACGCGCCATCAAGTTCATTTATGACGAGCAGGAGCCGGACGGAAGCTGGTTCGGCCGCTGGGGCGTGAATTACATCTACGGCACCTTCCTGGTCCTGCGCGGCCTTGAAGCCATTGGCGTCTGGAACCATGAGCCGCAAATTCAGCAGGCTGCCGAGTGGATCCGCATGGTGCAGAATGCCGACGGTGGCTGGGGAGAAACCTGCGGCAGCTACGACGATCCCGTCACCCGCGGCGTCGGTCCCAGCACTCCATCGCAAACTGCGTGGGCCATTCTAGGCTTGCTTGCCGCCGGAGATACGCGAAGCGACTCCGTCGCCAAGGGCATCAAATGGCTGCTCAAGCACCAGCAGTCTGACGGATCATGGGACGAAAGCGTCGGGCAGGGCGTAACCCGGCAGGCGCTCTACACTGGAACAGGTTTCCCGCGAGTCTTTTATCTCGCCTACCATTTGTACCGCGACTACTTCCCGCTGCTGGCGCTCACCAACTACAAGCGCGCCATCGAACGGGAAGCAGCCTAAGGGAGGAAGATGGCAGTACCAATTTCACAGGCGTGGACCGTTGCTACTTACGTTCTCGGTCAAAAACTGAAGGGCCGCAAGCGCTACCCGCTGGTCACCATGCTGGAGCCGCTCTTCCGCTGCAACTTGGCCTGCGCCGGCTGCGGCAAGATCCAGTACCCGGCCCACATCCTCAAGCAGGAGCTCACTCCCGAGGAGTGCTTCCGCGCTGTTGAAGAGGCCGGCACGCCGATGGTTGCTATTCCCGGCGGCGAGCCCTTGCTGCATCCCCAGATCGACAAGATCGTCGAAGGCCTGGTAGCGCGCAAGAAGTACGTCTACATGTGCACGAACGCGCTGCTCCTTAAAGAGAAGATCCACCTCTTCAAGCCAAGCAAGTATTTCTCCTTCTCGGTTCATGTCGACGGCCAGCGCGAGCACCACGACTTCTCCGTCTGCCGTGAAGGCGGATACGACATCGCCGTCGAAGGCATCCGCGAGGCCGTCAAGCGCGGCTTCCGCGTTACCACCAACACCACGCTCTTCGATGGAGCCGACCCCAACTCCGTGCGCGCCTTCTTCGACGAGATGATGACCGTCGGCGTCGAGAGCATGATGGTCGCTCCCGGCTACACTTATGAGAAGGCTCCCGACCAGAAGCACTTCCTCGGTCGCGCCCGCTCGCGTCGCCTCTTCCGCGCCATCCTGTCGAACCGCAAGAAGAGCTGGCGCTTCAATGCCTCACCCATGTACATGGAATTCCTGATGGGCAAGCGCAATCTCACGTGCACGCCCTGGGGCATGCCAACATACAGCATCTTCGGTTGGCAAAAGCCCTGCTATCTCCTGCAGGATGGATACGCCGACACCTTCAAGGAACTCATGGAGTCGACCGCATGGTCTGAATACGGCACCGAGTCCGGCAATCCGAAATGCGCGAACTGCATGGTGCACTCCGGTTATGAGGCTTCAGGCGTCAACTACACCTTCGGCTCGCTGAAGGGTCTCTACGATACGGCCAAGGCCACCTTCTTCGGCGACTATCCCGACCACGGCGCGCTCGATCTGCTCAATCAGCCGGTCAAGCCCGTCCACAGCTTTAATCCGCTGGTACAGATAGAAACGCGGAGTTCCGTTCAGGAAGGCACAACCGCATGACCGTGGATACAACTGTGAACCCCGACCAGCTCGAAGTCGCCGAAGGACGCGAGCGCGAACAGCTGGAAGGCTGGATTCCATCTCTCGCCAGCGATGAAGAAATTCATGCCGCATTTGAGAAGGCCTTCGACTATCGCGGCGACGTCACGCTGACCCTGAAAGACGGCCGGACAGTAAGCGGCTATATCTTTGACCGCCGCACAGGATCGACGCTCGCCGATTCCGCCGTGCGCATCATTCCCGCAACGGAGCGCACCAAGCTCACCATCCCGTATGCCGACATCGCTGCTTTGGCCTTCACCGGGCGCGATACCGCCGCAGGCAAGACCTTCGAAGCCTGGGTCCGCAAATACTGGGAGAAAAAAGCCGCCGGCGAAAAAGAAATCGCCCTGCACCCCGAATCCCTCGAGGACTAAGTGTGTCGTTGCAGTTTCTATAGCTGCAGACGAATGCGCCTGCGCGTGAGCACGCCGGAGATGGCAAGCATCAGCAGAGTGAAAACAACAGCGCGCACCACGCCCGGAGCACCCGTTCGAAAATGCCTTTCAAAATACGTAAAGCCGACAAGCGCTGAGAGATAGCCATAGAAGTCAGGCAGCAGGTAGGTCAACAGCGTGTTCTCACCCGCGGGCTTTACGAAGGCAGCCCAGCGTGTTCTGGACTTCACATCGCAGATCCAGTAGAGCAGCATGAAAGCAAGCACGGCTGCGCCTGCGCTCGCCAGGCACCAGGTTGGCGTCGCGCGAATCTTGGAGATGCCGAGAGGCGCGAGCAGCCACGCGGCAGCCAGCGTTGCGACGGCAAAGCCAAGCGCGATGAGCATCCTCTCGCGAAGCCCCTGCCAGCGATGCGCACCCAGGAAAATCGTCGAAGTCACAACACCCGCCATAATGATCGAAGCCGAGGCGCCCGAGTGGAACGGCCAGATGTAAAGCGGCAAATGCACCTGGATATGACGAGCCGTCAAAACTGAGCAGAAGGCGGTGAGAGCTATGAACCAGGCGAATGGCGCCCACAACCAGCGCCGCGTTGGAATATAGAGCAGCGCGACCGCAAAATAGGCGTAGCCGATCAGCCCCAGAATCTCCGGATAGGAACCGTCAATCCACGCAGCATCGCCGCTGCTCGTCGTGCGCCGGAAAATCGCGAAGACGCCAATCAGTAGAATGATGCCCACAATGCGCAGCACACGGTAGGTCCGAGAGTGCCGGGTGTCACGGCTGGGCACGAGCCAGACAAGGACCCCGCCGGTCAACCCAAGCAGCGCCCATGCTGCGTTCGATAGCCCCATTCGCGCCGGATCGCCCTTTTCGGCATTTGCCAGGATGAGCCCCAGGACGACCAGCCCGAACGAACGCAGCGCTACGTGCAGCCAAAGGGCTGCGTGGGATGGATTCTGTCTGAGCCGCCGCTCTATAGACAGCGGCATCGACATACCTACGATGAACAGGAAAAAGGGAAATACCATGTCCACATAGGTCATCAGGTCCTGCTGCGCATGTGCGTGATAGGTCCACCAGGGCAAACCGTGCACATCCGCGAGGTCATTGACGAAGATCATCACGAGCATCGTCAACCCGCGAAAAATATCGATGGAAGCAACGCGCTGCGTAACGCTGCCGGCTGCGGCAGGAGTGGGGGCAAGTGAGGGTGTGACGCTCATCGTCCGGTTGCCTTTTGAGCCTTGTGGTCGCCGCTGCCGGCCTTGAGTCCGCCATCGATCGCGTTTAGCAGAGCGCCTGAGGGGTCGCTTTCGTAGTCCCAGAACATCATGCCCGCAAGATGATGATCGAGCACATATTTACTCTTGAGGGTAAGCGACTCAGGATCTTCATATGAAACGAAGATCTGCTTCTCGGGGTTGTACAGATACGGAACTGAAGCCGCCGTATCCCAATGCCGGATGTAGCCGTGTCCCAGCATTGTGCCGGTCACAGCGCCATAATTTGCGTATACGTTGGGCACCGCCTGGCCGGGCTGAAAGAGGCCGTTATTAGCAGGCGGCACCTTGCCCCACATGTGCCCGTAGAACGGCACGCCGAGCACAATCTTCGCCGCAGGCACACCGGCCTGCTCATACTCCCGCACGGACCGATCAGCAGAGATTCCTTTCGGATCTGCAGGATCGGTAAAGAGCGGCGCGTGATTGCCGGTGATCTTGTCGTCCGAAGGCTCGTAGTAGTCGTAAGCCATCAGGTTCACCGTATCGACGTACTTCTGCACCTCGCCCATCTCCGTATGTTCCAGGAAATCGCTTTGGGCGCCGGTGGCGATCGTGATATACAGGCGGCGATGCAGCAGCTTCTCCATCGGGTCGAAGCGCGCACGCAGTTCCTTCATCAGCAGGGTGTAATTCTGCTTGTCCTCGGGCCGAAAATTCTGCGTGGAGCCAGCCATGGCCGGATACTCCCAATCGATATCCAGTCCGTCGAGGTGATAGCGCGTCACGAAGTCAGCCACGCTGTCGATGAAAGCGGCGCGGCTGGCCTGGGTCAAGGCCATATCGGAGAAGCCTCCCGACCACGCCCAGCCTCCAACAGAAACCAGAACTGTGAGATCGGGGTTGTCGCGCTTCAGAGCATTGAGCGCAGCCAGATTGCCGGCATCTGCGGGAGACCCTTCGACGATGCGGCCTTTCTCGATATTCGCGAAAGCATAGTTCACCCGCGTGAGCTTGCGCGCATTCACTTCGCCCGGAGCAAGTGCATTGCCCTGCGTAAAAACATATGCGGCCACGACCGGCTTAGCCACAACCGGCTTATCGGAGGCGCAAAGCGCGTTCAATGCAGGCAGTAGTATCAGGATGGCGCTGGTCAGCGACAGCAAAGGCCTGCTCCTGGCGAATCTTCCAGGGCACGGCGAAGTGTGAGGCGGATCGGGCCGCTTCGACCGAAGAGGTGTTTCCAATATCCCTCCATTGCGGGGTGGATGTGCCACCGCCAGCAACCAGACTCAGCCTATATGCGATGATTTATATTCGCAAATCATTCACTGAGAGTGTCCAAAATCAGACGCACATTTACGCAACTTCTGGCTTTCTTCTCCCTGATGCTGCTGGCCTCGGTTTCTTTTGCACAACTGCATGTGCTGGTTGACCAGGTCGGGTACGAGACGAGGGCGTCCAAACAAGCGTTGATCATCTCAGCCGAGCAGGATGTCCGGCTGGATCCGCCGCAAAGCTTCTCGCTCGTCGATACCGCGACAGGTAAGACTGTACTGACCGGGCCCCTGAAGGCGGCTGGACAGGTGGATCGCTGGGGCGGACGCACGTTCTGGCTTGCCGACTTCTCAACCTGGCAAACGCCAGGACACTACGCCCTGACCACACAGACAAAGGCTGGGCCGGTCAGCTCCTGCGAGTTCTCCATTGACGACGATCTGCTGGAACGGAACACGCTCTCGAACGTGCTCTACTATTTCAAGGGCCAGCGGGCAAGCGGCGACATCGACAGCGCCGACCGCCATCTGCCGTTGCCTGATGGCAGCGGCTTCGTCGATGCCAGAGGCGGCTGGTACGACGCGACTGGCGACTATGG
>DATAQX010000475.1:0-2191 GCA_036264455.1 Silvibacterium sp.
GGTACGAAACTTTGGATGAATGTCGCTGGCCCACTTGGGAAGCAGCCCATCCCGGGACATCGAGAAGAAAACACGCGACTGGCCGAGCAGCATGACCAGCATGACGGTTCCAAGCCCGAAAACCGCGCCGATCTTCACCAATAGGCTTCCCCACGTAACGCCGGTGACGTCGATGCCGAGGGCCACAGGCTGCGCAACGTTCAGGGCGTGGTAGGGTACCAGACCTGTAAGCGTGAGCGATACGAGGATGTACAGGATGGTGCAGACCACCAGCGAACCGAGAATGCCGATGGGCATATCACGCTGCGGATTTTTGGCTTCCTGAGCTGCGGTCGAAACAGCGTCGAAGCCGATATAAGCGAAGAAAACCGAGGATGCGCCGGCTACGATGCCTTGGATTCCGAAGGCGCCCGGACCCTGACGGGGCGGAATGAACGGGTGCCAGTTTGCCTTGAGCAGGTGGGGATTGTGAAACAGATAATTAATGCCCAGCACGAGGAAGATACCGACGACTCCGAGCTTTACCATCACGATGGCGGAGTTAAGGTTTGCCGACTCCTTGATGCCGATCACCAGAATTGCCGTTATTCCGAGAATCGCCAGAAAGGCAATGACATTGAAGATGCCCGTGACCTGCGGTAGGCCGACGGTCGAAACGTCCATCGGAAGCGAGGGGGCGGGCTGCCATTGGTTGTGATAGAGGTACAGGACATTTCCGTAAGTCGTGGTGAAGCGCGCCAGGGAGGCCGAGGGGGAGAGGCCGATCTGCTCGAGGAGACTCAGCAGATAGCCTGACCATCCGGATGCGACGGTGGCCGCGCCGAAGGCGTATTCAAGCACCAAGTCCCAGCCGATGATCCAGGCGACCAACTCACCCAGCGTGGCATACCCATATGTATAGGCCGATCCGGCAATGGGGATAATGGAAGCGAACTCGGCGTAGCAGAGACCGGCAAAGGCGCACGTGATTCCGGCGATTACAAAGCTGAGCGCGACGGCTGGTCCGGCGTGCAGAGCGGCAGCCTGCCCAGTAAGGACAAAGATGCCCGCACCAATAATGGCTCCGATGCCCAGCGTGATGAGGTTGACCGGACCCAGAGACCGCCGGAGTGTGTGCTCGCCCTCTTCGCCAGCTTCCTGTTGCAACGACGAGAGCGGCTTGACCGCGAAAAGTTTAGCCATGTACGAGGCTCTTCCTCCAAACAGAATTTAATTCGACGGCTCTGGCGTTCCCCTGCGAGACCACACGGCGAAAACCGGTACACCCAGCAAAACGATGAAAAGACCGGGCCAAGTGTACTGGGGTTTATAACGCAATAGTACGACACAGATCCACGCAGCCATCACGATATAAATCGCGGGCAGCACCGGATAGCCTATTGCGCGGTAGGGCCTTTCGGAGTCCGGACGCCTGACTCGCAGCACAAACAGGCTGCCGATGGTCAGAATGTAGAAGACCAGCGCGGCGAACATGGTGTAGTCCAGCAACTGACCGTAGGACCCCGACAAACACAGCAAGGCGGTCCAGATGGCCTGTACGATCAGCGATACGACGGGCGTCTTGTAGCGCGGATGCAGCTTGCCCGCGGCTTTGAAGAACAGCCCGTCGCGGCTCATTGCGTAGTAGACGCGCGCCCCGGCCAGCGTCAGTCCGTTGACACAGCCGAACGTGGAGATGAGGATGGCCGCGGCCATCAGGTACGCTCCGCGCGCGGAGAAAATCTGCTCCAGCACCGCCGTCGCTACGCGATCCTCGGATGCATATTGAATGCCGCGCGCAAAGATGGTCGTTCCATGCGGATCGCCATGCAGAGGCAGCGCCATCAGGTACACAAAGTTCGCGAGAATGTAGAGAGTAAGCACCAGCCCGGTGCCCAGGACCAATGACAATGGCAGATTCCGCCGCGGATTGCGCACCTCGCCGGCGGTAAAAGTCACGTTATTCCATGCGTCCGCGGAGAAGAGTGAGCCGGTCTGGACCACGGCAAGGATGGTGAACAGCCCCACCATTGCAATCGAGCCGCCGACGCCTACTTCCACCGCATGGAGGGTCGAGAAGGATGCTCCATGCCAGAAATTAGCGCCAAAATTCGCGTGTATGGCGTCCGAATTACGCCCCAGCAGGAATCCAAAAATCACCAGGCCAAGCAGAGCGGCGGTCTTCGCCGTTGTGAAGACGTTCTGGACCAGG
>DATAQX010000503.1:0-7118 GCA_036264455.1 Silvibacterium sp.
ACGCAGGCGATGACCGCTGTGGGAAGACGGCCTTCTTTTTCCTGAATCTGCTGGCGAGCCTCTTTGCCAATGACGCGATGGAAATCACGCACCATCGTTGGGTAAGGATGCGCACCGAGAACGCTGCCCAGAAGATAGTGCGTGGTGCGCACATTGGTGACCCAGTCGCGCATGGCCTCGTTGATCGCGTCCTTGAGGGTGCGCGATCCGGAGCTTACGCCGCGGACTTCGGCGCCCAGCAGGCGCATGCGGTAGACGTTCAGCTCCTGGCGGTGCATGTCTTCTTCGCCCATGTAGACGACGCATTCCATGCCAAGAAGAGCACAGACTGTCGCTGTCGCTACGCCGTGTTGGCCCGCACCCGTTTCGGCGATAATGCGCCGCTTGCCCATGCGCTCGGCGAGCAGCCCCTGACCGATGCAGTTGTTGATCTTGTGGGCGCCGGTGTGGAGCAGGTCTTCGCGCTTGAGATAAATCTTCGCCCCTCCCAGTTTTTCGGTAAGACGGGCGGCGAAATAAAGCGGCGTAGGACGGCCTGCATAATCGCGCAGCAAAGAATCAAGCCGCGCGTGGAAGGCCGGGTCAGCCTGGGCCTCGGTGTAGGCGTGTTCGAGTTCATCGAGGGCGGCGACGAGGGTCTCTGGCACATAGCGGCCGCCATAAACGCCGAAGCGTCCCGCAGCCGGCGCAGGCGTTGTGGTCGGGGAGACTGTTTCCGTGCTGCTCATAATAGCTTCCTTTCCGGAACAGCTTTCTTTCGCGCAATGAAAAAAGCCTCGATCTCCGGGATCGCGGCTCTGTGGAAGTTCGTTTCAATCCTGAAAGTTCTTGCTTTGTGTCCTTCAGATGTGCACGGGACTATCCGCCAGAGCCGCTATTGAGCGCCAATAGCGGTACGTAAAGCTGAAAAACTGGCGAGGTGCACGCGTCATCCTGCTATCCAAGATACATGGGGAGGTGAGAAACGGCAAAATATTTTCTTCCGACGCGGAAGTCATCCTCTTTAAGCTTCAACAGCTGCTTCCAGCTTCGCTCTGTGCGCCGCAATGCGGGCGTTCTCTATGAAAGCGATCACCTTCGCCGGATCCTTCTTTCCGGGTGATGCTTCCACACCGGTCGCCACATCCAGTCCCCAGGGCCGCAGCGTCTCGGTTGCCTCTCCCACATTTTCCGGGTTCAGCCCCCCTGCTACGATCACTCGCAGGGACGATCCAACACCGGTTACGCGGCCTTTCGCCGTCTGCCAGTCAAAGCGTCGTCCCGTGCCGCCGAGCAGCGTCGCCGTGCGCGAATCGATCAGTACCGCATTAATGGCGTCGTCTGACCGGGCTTCGCGAAGCTGGGCCTCCAGGTCGCCGCCGTAATGAATCACCCGCAGGATGCCGAGTCGCCCGCGTCCGGAAGAAACGGAGAAGCGCTCGCGCAATCTCCGCGCCAGCGCCGGATCATGCGTCGCATGCAGTTGGACGCCGGTAAGTCCGCACTCTTCAATTGCCGCGACAATCTCGTCGAAGCCGGCGTCGACAAAGACACCATATTTCTCGATGTTCGCGGGCAAATGCGGCGTAATAGCCCGAACCTGCGGCTGAGTAACCCGGCGCACACTTTCGGCGAAGACGAAGCCCACGGCATCGGCGCCGGCCGTGGCGGCGATCTGGGCATCTTCAAGGTTCGTGTTGGCGCAGATTTTGACCCACATGACGCTAGACCCGCTCCATAGCTCGTTCAGTAGTAGCTCGCTCAGCGGTAGCCCGCTCCGTCACGGACGAAAGCAGCGTTTGGAGAGCCGCACCGGGATCGGAATGGCGCATCAGTGATTCTCCAATCAGGAGTGCATCGAAACCTGCTGCGCGCAAACGCCGGATGTCTTCTCCCGTGTGAATGCCGCTCTCCGCGACGCGAACTGGATCGGCGGGCAGGCGGTCTGCAAGCCGAAGCGAAGTTTCAAGATTCACCTCAAAAGTGTGCAGATTGCGGTTGTTCACACCGTAAGCATCACAACCCAGATCGGCGACCCGCGCCAGCTCTTCGGCGGTGTGGACTTCGCACAGAACATCCAGCCCATGCTCGTGCGCCGTTTCGGTGAAGCGCGCCAGTTCGGCATCGGAAAGCGCGGCGGCAATCAGTAGAATCGCATCCGCTCGATGGGCGCGAGCCTCGACAATCTGATATTCGTCAACGATGAAATCTTTGCGCAGGCAGGGCAGGCAGGTACGCGAAGATGCAACTTCGAGATTGTGCAGGCTGCCCTGAAAGTACGGCTCATCGGTGAGGACGGATAAGGCGGCGGCCCCACCCAGCTCCAGGCTTCGAGCCAGCTCAGACACATTGAAGTCCGCACGGATCAGCCCCTTCGACGGCGATGCCTTTTTCAATTCGGCAATGATGGCAGGAGAATGTGCAGACTTAAGTCGGAGCTGGTGCGCAAATCCTCGCGGTGTGTGCTTTTCAGCCTTGCGCTCCAGGTCTTTGAGGCACACTTGCAGCTTGCGGGCCGCAACGGTCGCCCGGGTCGTTCCAAGAATCTGTTCCAGGTGCACAATCTGCTCCTGGACCAAGTATAGCGATAGCTGTAAAAGGCAGGGCTAAGCGGCTGCTGCCAATTCGAATCCGTCACAGCCGCTGATCGGAGTGACTTTCAGGTGCAGCGAAGCGTGTCTGGGATGCCCACAGTCATCCACCAAATCCTCAGGAGCTTTTTTAGTTGAATTGATCTGGATAAGCTTTTGATCGGATGTTCGATGTGTTTCGCCAAAATGGGCACAGAGGCCACACTGTCCATCATGCAGAGAAATCATGGGGGGCATCCTCCCTACAGCTGATGGGTAAGAAGATATGCCTGCGAGGCAAAGTTGTCTTCCAAAATTATTTTTCTATTTTTGCAACTACGACTTGATTTGTCGTATATTTAACTCGGACCGAAGCAGTCCTATATTGAATCGCCTTCAATTTACTATCCAGACCCCCGCGCAAAACTCTTGGCGGAGAAGCACGGGGATCTGGAAGCCACAACCGGATAGATGGTGGACTTTCCTCACTATAAGTCCCCCAGCTAGTCCCTTCAACCTCCAAAGTGAGTCCCAGGCGCCCCAGCCTTCAAGCGTCCGCTGCTCTTCTTTGGCAATTTCCGGAGACGACCACGTGAGCAAGAAGCACGAGAAGAAGAAGCGGCGCACTTTGAGCGGACGCAGGGCGTGGCTGGCAATGGGAACGATCGCCGCATACGCCGCTGCCGGAAGCAGTAAGGCAACGCTGGTATTCGCCATGGGCGGCAGAGGTCAAGCGAATGGGCAGGCTCAGTTGCCTGTGCGGCGGTTTGATATTCCCGCCGGCCCGCTGGATGTTGCACTTGCCCAGTTTGCGAAGCTATCCGGTGTGACGGTGAGTTACACCGTACCGGCAGAGACGATTCCCGGCTTCAAGTCGCACGGTGTCTCGGGTCTTTACACTGAGGAGCAGGCCCTCAAGCAGATCCTTGCCGGTACCGGACTCAGCTTCACCTTCTCCGGTCAGGATGCCGTCTCAATCGGCGTAAAAAATGCCGAATCGATTCAAGTGACTGCGGCCAACGCGGACAGTATCGCGCTCACAAAATTCCCGGCGCCGCTCATTGACACTCCACAGTCGATCACCGCGATTCCTAAGCAGGTTCTTGAACAGGAGGGCGCGACCACGCTGCGTGATGCGCTGCGCAACGCTCCCGGCATCAGCCTTGCTGCCGGAGAAGGCGGTTCGCAGGGAGACAATCTCACTATCCGCGGATTTACGGCGCGCAACGACATCTTCCTCGACGGCATGCGCGATTTCGGCAGCTACTATCGCGATCCCTTCAACTACGAGCAGGTCGATGTGCTGGAGGGCCCGTCGGGTGTGGATTTTGGACGCGGATCGACGGGAGGCGTGGTGAACCAGGAGAGCAAGGCGCCGCTGTCGCATCCATTTGTAACTGTGGATGGCAACCTGGGCACCGATTTCACCCGCCGCTTCGCCGCCGACATCAACGAACCGCTGCCCCAGCTCGGCAAAGGAACGGCCTTCCGGCTCAATGTCGTCGGAAATGCCGCGAATGTCGCGCAGCGCGATGTGACCGTGAACCGCCATTATGGCGTGGCTCCCACGATTGCCTTTGGCCTGGAAACGCCCACCCGGCTCACGGCAAGCTACTTCCGCTTCGGCGAAGACGATATTCCCGACTACGGCATTCCGTGGTATTTCAATAAGCCCGCTCCCGTAGCAAGACATAACTACTACGGCTTTTCCGATCTTAATTACCTGCGCGCCAACGTCGATATCGGCACTGTCAAGCTGGAGCACGACCTGGGCGATCGCGGCATCCTGCGCAATGTCGTGCGCTACGCCAACTACGATCGCAGCGCGCGGATCACCGAACCCCAGGTGAACACCGCGACCAGCGGGACTATCACTCCGCAGACTCCGCTCGATCAGGTATTGGTCAATCGCAGCCAGATCGCGACGGACAGCACTGAAACCTTTCTGTGGGATCAGGCAGACGCCAGCCTCAGCGGAAAATTTCTCGGAGTTCGTCACATGGCGGTAGTTGGTGTCGAGGGTGGCCGCGAAACCTCATCTCCCGTACGCCCCACCTTCTATGCGACGGAATTGGTGAACGCCACGCCTGCCAGCATCAATACCGTCCCCACGACCAGCCTGCTCCAGCCCGATTGGAGCGTGCCCTTCAGCGGAACTGCTCTGCCCAGCTCCAATGTGCACACCAGCGCGCTGAGCGTTGGAGTCTACCTGCTCGATGACATTCAGCTGAGCCAGAAGTGGGAGATCACAGGCGGAGCCCGGTGGGACCGGTTCGACGCGAGCTACAACGCCGTGAACTACAGTTATCCTTCACCGGACGACACAGTCGTTACTCCTTCGCAATTCGAACGGGTGGATCAGAAGCCGACCTGGCGCGGGGCGCTGCTCTACAAGCCCAAGGCAAACGGCAGCATTTATTTCGCCTATGGCACCTCATTCAATCCCTCTGCGGAAACTCTCGCGTTAAGCCAGGGAACGGCGAATCTTCCCCCGGAAGAAAACCAGACCTTCGAGGTCGGCAGCAAGTGGGATATGAATGGCGGGCGATTATCGTTGCGCGGCTCACTCTTCCGCACGGACAAGGAAAATGCACGTGAAGCTTCGCCGACGAACTCGGCGCTCTATGTTCTTGCCGGAAATCAGCGCGTGGATGGAGCGGAATTCGAAATGCAGGGCCACCTGACCGATCGGTGGGAGCTGCTTTCAAGCTATACCTTCATGCATAGCGAAGTAGTGAAGTCGCAGTTCTATCCGCTATCAGTAGGCTCGCAGTTGGCCAACGTTCCGGACAATCTCTTCAATCTCTGGACCGAGTACCGGCTGCCTCACGGCTTTGAGGTAGGCGGCGGCGGGAACTTTGTGGATAGCCGAACGGCAAGTTCCACGGTGCCGAACGATCCCACGACAGGACTGCCCAAGGCCGTACCGAGCTACTGGGTGGCCAATGGGATGGCCAAGTATGAAATCACGGAGCGGATAAGCGTGCAGGCCAACATCAATAACCTGCTCGACCGCAACTATATCGATCAGATTCATCCCGGCCATCTGGTTCCAGGCGCGGGCACTTCCGCGCTGTTCGGAGTGAAGTTCAAATTCTAGAGGACTGTGCGTCCAGCGATACGCGCTCCGCGCACAGAAACAGATCACAGAATAATAGTTTTCCATCCTTTCGCCAGATTTTGCTGAAAGGGCGGAAGTCGCTTCACGAAAGGAAGAACATGCTGTTAACTATCCCCGATGTGCTCACTCCCGAACAGGTGGCCCATGCGCGCGCAAAGCTCGCGTCGGCGGAATGGGTAGATGGGCGCGTCACAGCCGGGCACCAGTCTTCGCTCGCGAAAGACAACCTGCAGATTCCCGAAGGCCACCCGGTTGCCCAGGAGATTGGCGAGATGATTCTCGGAGCGCTCGGGCAGAACCTGCTTTTCATTTCCGCCGCGCTACCCATGAAGGTCTTCCCGCCTCTCTTCAACAGCTATAGTGGAGGCCAATCTTTCGGCACGCATATCGACAATGCCATCCGGCACGTGAAAGGCACATCGCATCGCGTGCGCAGCGACCTCTCGGCGACGCTCTTTTTCAGCCAGCCGGACGAATACGACGGCGGCGAACTGGTAATTGAAGATACCTACGGCGTACACACGGTGAAGCTGCCGGCGGGACATATGGTGCTTTATCCTTCGTCGAGCCTGCACAATGTTCGACCCGTCACACGGGGAGCCCGCATATCATCCTTCTTCTGGATACAGAGCATGGTTCGCGACGATGGCGAACGCACGCTGCTCTTTGATCTCGACGAAGCTGCGCAGCGCGTCAGCGCCGAGCAACCGAACTCGCTCCTGGCCGTGAAGATGACCGGGATTTATCACAACCTGCTGCGCCGCTGGGCCGAAGTCTAGAACGTCCCGGAAGAAGTCGCCGGGTTACTTGGCGGCGTCCTTTTTGGCGCGTTTGAGCAAAATGTAATCATGCGTTGACGGTTTGTTCTTCCAGATGCGGCTTAATAGCTGCAGGATGAAAAACAAACAGCGATTCGACGCATGGCTGTTTCCCTTGACCCACTGGAACTGGAAGGCCGCGCTCATCACGGCCATCTGCCGCGCCGCAGCATGCATGGCCGCTCTCTGGCATAGTCCGCTGCACGCCCGCGAGCATTTCGGCGCGGTCGAGGCTGCGTACGTCCTGCTCACTGCCGGCATCTTTTCCGCGTGGCAACAGCAGGCACTCGACGTGAAGCCGCGCAGGTTGGCATGGGCGATCGTCGTGCTGGCCATTCCGCTCGGTTCGCTCGCCGCCGATTCCGCCCTGCATCTGTCGCTTGACCATGGCAACATGCGCGCACTGGGCATTGGAGCGCTCATCGCTACCATCGTCTCGGCCATGTTCCATTGGCATGTTATGCAGAACGGAGCCATGCTCGTGGGCAAAGACAGCCGCTCTTTCGCCGAGGACATGAAGCAGATGCCTCGCCTGGTCGCGACATTTGTCTGGAATCCGATTCGCTGGGCCCTGGACAAATCCCGCACGCCGAAAATCGCAGCCGAAGCGGAAGACTTCGAGATCGCGGC
>DATAQX010000007.1:0-14885 GCA_036264455.1 Silvibacterium sp.
CTAGGCACGCAAACCACGTTAGCTTCGCTGAATCGCTCGCGCCTGCCATTGGAGTGGGCAAAACTCCGCAAGACGTGCGAATTCCCGTTGGTTCGTCGTGAGCACTGTGATGCCGACTCGAGCTGCGCTGGTGGCGATCAGTGCGTCGTTTGTCAGTCGTGCCTGTCCAATACGCTCGTATCCATACTTCTGCGCCAGCCGTGCAAGGACCTTCCCCGCATGAGTCCAATCGCTCAGGTTTGGGATAAGCAATCTCTTCGCCTTTTCGAAATCGTGTTCCAGTCTTTCCAGAATCCGATAATCATTTGGATTGGCGCCGGCGTAAAGCTCCTCCAGTACTACGGAGCTTAGCCAGAGGGATGACTCCCTTGCCCATCGCTGTAGCAGGAGAGCGGTATCGCCACCCTCCCTCAAGGCAGTAATGTACATGGACGAATCGAAAAGAATCGGCATTCACTACTCGTCCAGCGTCCCAAAAACATCGCGGATGGCGACACCGCTTCTGACGAACTGCTGATTGGCTTCCACAACCAGTTTGTTGCGCTCGTGCTCGGAGATGGCCAGGTCCAGGGCGCGCTCAACAGTCTCGGTTTCTGTCGTAGCATCGAGCACCTTCTGTGCGCGCTTTAGCTTGATGGAATCGAGCCGGAAGTGTTTGTGAATGATGCGGCTCTTCTCAATGGCCATCGTTTTGTCCTACATACATTCAGTTTATCGTGATGTGTACAGAATAAAGATATATGAACATCGCCTTTGGCGTGTCTTTTCGCTCAACCGGCTATACTGGAAGTAGGTAACTAAAAAGAGGGATCGCCGGTGGCGATCCTTTTGCTTTGGGTGCAAACATATCGAGAAGGCATTAAGTTCCTTGCAATCAATGACGAGGTCGCAAATCCTTTGTTATGAAGGACCACCCCCAGGTAAAAGAAAACAAAAGATATACTAGCAAACTATTTAGAATCAATGATATAACAGCGAAGCCTTCCATGAAAACCCTGCAGAATGAATGAATTACAGACAGAGTGGCAAAAATCAGGGGGGAGGGGGCCTGCCTCCGCGAGGGCTGAATCAGGAAGCTACCGCTGGCTGTCGCGCATTTTTGCCACGAAAGCCCGCAGAGCTTTCCCGCGATGACTGAGACGATGCTTGGTCGAAAGGTCGATCTCGGCCATGGTCTTGCCGAGCTCCGGCAGATAGAAGAGAGGATCGTAGCCGAAGCCGCCGACGCCGCGTGGAACGGTGAGGATTTCGCCTTCTACCGTGCCTTCGGCAGTCACTAGGCATTCACCGTCGCGCGCGGCGGCGAGTACGCACCGATACCGGGCTCTGCGCCGCTCGCCGGGCACGCCATCGAGGCGGACGAGCAGGTAAAGATTGTTCCGCTCATCGGTATTTGTGCCGATATCAGTTACGAAGCCCGCATCATCGGCATACCGAGCCGAGCGGACTCCCGGTTCGCTGCCCAGGGCATCGACCTCCAGCCCGGAATCGTCGGCGAGAACGATCTCACCCGCCAGATATCGGCTGTAATGGACAGCCTTTACTCTCGCGTTGCCCTCGAAGTTAGGCTCGTCCTCAGCTGGAGCGGGAATATCCTCAAGTCCCGGCAGCGGATGAATGGCAACGCCTTCCGCTTCAGCAGCCACGGTGAAGTCACGCAGCTTGCCCGGATTGGTAGTGGCAACGTAGAGAGTAGTCATGCTATCGGCGCATTGCAGGTCGAGCGCTTACCCTTGGTCGGTGCAGGTAAGCGAATCTCGAGCGGCTTGGGCAGATCGAAAGCCAGGGGACAGCCCTCGCACTTTGCCACGCGCCCGCAGTGGCGCTTACCCACCTCGACAATGACGGCATGGAACTCGCTGAAGTGCTGCCGGCGTGTCGAGGGATGATCGCCATCGAAGCCCGCAACGGCGAGCTGCTGGATATCCGCGTATTTGGACGAGGCCGGGAGCAGGCCGTGACGGGTGACCACGCGCCGCAGATACTCGTCGACCACCATCGCGGGCTGGTCGAGAGCATAGAGCAGGATGGCGTCAGCCGTCTCGGGACCCACCCCGGGCAGGGCTAGCAGGCGCTGGCGTGCAACCTCCGGCGACTCCTCGGCCAGCTTCTCCAGCGACCCTTCGTAGTAGCCGTCAAGGAAAGTGATGAAAGATTTGATAGAGGCGGCCTTGCGCATCATGTATCCGGAGGGCCGGATATGCATGCGTAAGTCTTCCTGGGAGACGCCGCGTAGACCCTCGATAGAGAGCAGGTTGTGGGTCTCGAGATTCTGGAGGGATCGTTCCACAGATGTCCAGGCGGTATTTTGCGTGAGGTATACGCCGATGACGACTTCCAGCGGTGTCTTCGCCGGCCACCACTGCTGAGGTCCGTAGGTCTCCATCAACCGTGCGTATAACGCGCGAAGACGCGCAGGTGAATCGGGTGAAGAAGCTTCCGGAGAAAGGGAAGCGATGCGCCTCATGCCCGGCTCTCTTCTTCTTTCTGTTCGCGCAACTGCTTCTTCCACCCCATCAGCTTTGCGCGTGCAGCCGCAGCTTCGGCTTCGGAGATCTTTCCCTGGTGCTGATAAAGGATAGAGAGACTTGTGCAGGCGAGCACATCCTCTGGATCGCTGTCGATTAAGCCCTGCGCGACGAGAATTGCCTCGTCAAACTGGCCGTCATCCTTAAGCGCATGCATCAGGCCATGGGCGGCGTCAGTATATGCGGGATCGGACGCAAGACTCGCACGAAACCCAGCGATAGCGGCCGGGAGATCCCCACTAGCGAGGCTATCAACAGCCTCATGGTACCGAAGCTCAGCGAGCGACGACGCAGAACTTGCATTGTCCGGCTGGGAGATGGGAGACATATATCTCCCATCATAATCTTCAATGAATAGTCCCCCGAAGCGCTGCGCCTGGAGGTCGGCTGGCTCCGTTTGGGGTAGCGTCGTTATTTAGGTGGGTGAGCGCCTCAGGCGTAAGGGTTTGCACGGCTCTATCGATGTACGGAATCACAATAATGTCCACGCGGCGGTTCTGACCTCGCCCCTCGGAGGTGTTGTTGTCCGTTACCGGATGGAACTCGGCATATCCCGAAGCAGCGAGACGCTGCGGCTGAAAGCCGAAGTGCTCAATGAAGAGTCTGGTCATACGCGTGGCGCGCGCGGTCGAGAGTTCCCAGTTGGAGGCAAACTGGTCGGTGTGAATGGGGACGTTATCTGTATGGCCCTCGATGCGGATTTGGTAGGGAGTAGGGCGTAGTACCGCAGCGATCGAATCGATGCTGCCCATAGAGCCAGGATGGGGGTTGGTCGAACCGCTGTCGTAAAAGCCGGCTTCGCGCAACGAGATGACAAGGCCGTCACGGCCAACGTGCAGGGCGATCATGTGTTGGGCTATCTGATTTGAGAGCCTGGCTTCGAGCTCCTTGCGCATGCGCTCGAAGTCTGTCCTCACAGCGGCCGAGGGCGGTGCGGAGAGCTCATCGCCCAATACGATGTTGATCGGAATGACTGGTTGATCTGTAGATGAGGCAATCGATTTTGCACGCGGATCAATTTCGGCGGACGGAAATAGACCAAGCGACTTAAAGGCCTGATTGATAGCCTGGGCGACTTCTGCCTGTTTTCTTTTGTCGGTCTGCGAACTGGCATAGAGCACGACGAAGAAAGCGAACATCAACGTGATGAAATCAGCATAGGAAACCAGCCATCGCTCATGATTGCTGTGAGCTTTGCGTTTGTGCCGTTTCATGCCGCGCCCTTTTTGACCTCGACCGGCCCGTCGGATTTGATGCGGGGTGCGGCGAGGAAGCTTTCGAGCTTGATCTCGATCATGCGAGGGTTCATGCCCTCCAGAATGGAAACAACACCTTCAATCGTCATTTCTTTGAGAACCTGTTCTTCGCGGAGGCGCAGACGCAGCTTGCCGGCGACTGGCAGAAAAAAAATATTCGCGGCTGCAACGCCGTATATAGTTGCGACAAAAGCGACCGCGATCCCACGGCCGACCTCGTCCATGTGATCCAGATGTTGCATGACCTGGATAAGACCCATGACGGCGCCAATGATTCCGATGGTGGGCGAAAAGCCCCCGGCGGACTCAAAAACAGCGGGAATTTTTTCTTCGAGCTCGAAGTGATTGTCAATTTGCAGCTCCATTATCTTGCGCAGCTCGCTGGGTTCGGTTCCGTCAACGGCCAGCATAATGGCCTGCTTGAGGAAAGGGTCCTCTATGGACGACAGATCCTGATCGAGCGAGACGATCCCACTTCGCCTCGCTTTATTGGCGAAATGGATCAACTGCCTTACTGTGGCTTCGCTACCAGATTTGCGGTGAAAAAAGGCGCGAAACAGCCGTCTGGCCGCTGCGCCGACAGTAGATAGTGGATACTGAAGCATAACGGCGCCGATGGTCCCGCCAAAGACGATCATGGCCGCAGTGGGCTGCAGAATCTGGCCTATGTGGCCTCCCTCGAGCAGCAGACCGACGAGAATTCCCGCCAGCGCCAGCAATATTCCAAGAAGACTGCTTGTATCCATGGTGTTCTGTCCCAGGGTTCAAGATCTGCATTCGCGTCCGCATACCCGTTTGCAGGTTCAGATTTACGTTCTACGTCTGCGCGAGACCATGTTTATATCCGGCTCATCCTCGTCTGGGGACCTGAGAGCATGCCACGCCGCGCCGCAGGCGAGCACCATACCGCCTGGGCAATGTTTTGCCGCTTCCCCCATGAGCCGTGCCCGATAGGCGACTGTCAGGTCGATGACCTCGCTAGAGCTTTCGCGTACCACTATCTTTTCCCCATTAATAAGGGTGAGGGTAGTGTCCGGAGAAGACTCGGCATACTGAATGAGATCGCTGTTGACGACCAGTGAGATGCCGTTGAGACGTGTGAGTTCGATCATCGTATCGCCTTTGTTCTCTCTATCGGCGGGGAAAGGGAAAGGATAACGGCGCCTGAAGATAGGAAAGAGGACGACCTCATCTCCAGGGACGCACGCAGAATGCCAAACAGGGCAGCATACATAAAGAGGCCTTAGCCCGCGCCGATGAAGGGGATGTGTTAGACGGTTCCTTCCGCAAGGCGACCCGGTCCTAAGCATTGCGCTTTCGTTACCGGCACGACGCTTTAAGCAGGAATCCATCGATCCATAGATCAACTTGTAAAGGGAGCAAATCAAATGTCTTTGGGTGTCCTGAACAACATCGCAGCAGTTTACGCGGAGAACAATCTGAACTCGACGCAGGCCAGCCTGCAGAACACGCTCGAACAGCTCTCCTCCGGTTCGCGCATTAACTCCGGCGCCGACGACGCAGCCGGCCTTTCGATTGCCGACGGTCTGGGAGCGGCTTCTGCTGCTCTGACTCAGTCAGCTGATAATGCCACGCAGGGTGTTGGCCTTTTACAGGTCGCCGACGGTGCGCTTTCGCAGGTAACCAACCTGCTGAATCGCGCAATCACACTGGCAACGGAAGCTTCCAACGGAACTCTGAGCACCTCGCAGGATGCGGCGGCAAACCAGGAATTCCAGTCGATCCTGGCTGAGATCAACAACATTGGTTCAACCACCACCTTCAACGGCAACAAGGTGTTCTCGGGCACGGCGGTCACGGTCTACTCCGGTGACGCGACGGCGACCGGCGGAGCAACCGATGCGCTCACCATCGCTGCTCTTACCTCGGCAAGCGTGGGCGATGTGGGCGGCACGGTCACCTCCACGGGCACTGCGATCAGCTATACCGTAGGAACGGGCCAGAGTCTCAGCGCGGACGTGCTTACCAGCGCGACGGCTGCGCAGACGGCACTGACCGACACGAACACCGCCATTACCGACGTGGCTGCCCAGCGTGGCTACGTTGGCTCGCAGATCAATACACTGAATGCGATCTCCAGCGTGGACAGCACGGAGCAGGAGAACGTTCTTTCGGCTCAGAACTCCATCCAGGCTACGGATTACGGTCAGGCAACTTCAAATCTGTCGAAGTTCGAAATCCTCAGCCAGACTGGCATCAGCGCTCTGGCCCAGGCCAACAGCGTGGAGCAGGAAGTCACCAAGCTGTTGCAGTAAAGGCTGCATCCATTCCTCCGGCGGGGAGCTTCGGCTCCCCGCATTTCTTGGGAAGTTCTCATGGAGCGGCTTGATTGCGGGCTTCTCGTTTGCACTTCGAGGGTTAGTTGAAGTCTCGTGTGAGGATGACGATAAACAGGCTATGGGCACAGTAGGTATTGCGTTTGGTTCGCCAACGAGCGGTCAGGGTTTCGACGTGAGCAGCACCGTCAGCCAACTGGTCGCGAATCTCCAGGCGGTGGAGACGCCCTGGAAGGCGCAGCTCACTTCGTTGGAGTCGGAAGATACAGCGCTGACCTCAATCGGTACGGATCTGAGCTCTCTTTCAACCGCTCTCCAGTCTCTGACGGATTTCGAGGGCGTTCTGTCGGAGAAGCAAGGATCGAGTTCGGATGAGTCTGTTCTTCAGTTGACGGCCGCAGCATCGAATGCGGTGGCCGGCAGTCATACGGTCGTGGTCAGCAGGCTGGCGCAGACTTCCTCTCAATATAGCGGCGTTGTCTCCACCACAGATACACTGAGTGGCACTTTGACACTGACAGTCGGCAGCGGCGCGGCTCAGACCATCACAATCGATTCATCAGACAACACGCTCGCTTCGTTGGCTGCCACTATCAATTCCAGCAATCTCGGGGTTACGGCGAACGTGATTACCACCTCTGGCGGCGAGCGATTGTCGCTCGTGAGCCAGACAAGCGGAGCAGCCGGCCAACTGACTGTTGGCGGCAGTCTTCAGGGCGCAGCGGCAGGCACAATCGGCTTCACCCAGGGGCAGGCCGGGCAGGATGCTCAACTGACCGTGGACGGTGTGGCGATCACCAGTGCATCGAATACGGTTACGAACGCCATTCAAGGCGTTACGATCCAGTTGCTGAGTTCCGCGCCGTCGACCGATGTCCAGATCGAGATCACGAACAACAACAGCGACGTCGAGTCGGCCCTGAACAGTTTCGTAACTGCATATAACAAGGTCATTGGCGACCTGAACACGCAGGAGGGCAAGGACAGCTCAGGGAATGCCGAGCCGCTCTTCGGCAATCCCGCGGTTGCGACGATTCAGGAAGACCTGCAGTCGGCGCTGGCCTTCCTTCAGGCGGCGAATGCCGTGGGCACGACTTCGGCGATCGGTACGTTGGACACCTTCTCCGGGAGCCTGTCGATCCAGGTCGGCAGCGGCTCGGCGCAGACAGTTACGGTTGCCGCCGGCTCGACGCTCGCCCAGGCAGCAGCGGCAATCAATACGGCGAATATCGGTGTCACGGCGAGTGTGATCACCTCGGGAAGCACGGCGACCCTGAGCCTGACGAACGCCAAGTCGACGGACACGATTACCGTCAACAGCAGCGGCCTTACCGATACCACGAGCGGGACTGCGGTGACCTTTGGATCTGCACGATCTAATTCAGTAACGTCGTTTACCCAGCTGGGCCTTTCTACCAACAGCGATGGCACACTTAGCCTGGACACAGACACACTTGAGAACGCGCTGAACAGCAACTACCAGGATGTAGTGAACTTCTTCCAGCCGAGCGCTTCCTTTACGTCGTTCGGCGGCAATCTGAGTACAGCGATCGACAATCTGGGCAACAGCGCGCCGAATGGGGCGGTTTATCTGACGCTGCAGCAGGACTCCGCGGAGGAATCGTCACTCAACACCAGCATCACCAATGAAGATACGCAGATCAGCGCGGAACAGGCAAAGCTGACCACAGAACTGAATGCCGCCAACTATACGCTTGAGCAGATTCCTTCAGAGATCGACCAGATCAACGAGATCTACAGTGCGATCACCGGCTACAACGAGAAGTCCTAAACGGACAAAAGAGCTCGTATGAACTATCAGCAGCAGGCGATCGCCGGCATGAACGGTGTTGAGCTGATCGTCGCCCTCTACGATGGAATGGTGCGTTTTTTATATCGCGCTATTCAGGCGATTGAAGCAAATGACATCCATGAGCGCCGGATCGCCATCAAGCGGACACTCGACATCCTGATGCACCTCCAGTCCCGCCTCAGAATGGATATCGGGGGCACCTCGGCCAAGGCTCTTTCCGAGTTTTACGCGGCCATCTTTGCGTTGTGCATTGAGGGCTCCCGTCTTTCATCATCAGAACGGCTGAAGGAGGCCATCGCCTGTATCCGCGATGTTCGCGAGGCCTGGCACATCGTCTGTCAGGACCCCGAGGTGATTCGCCAGTTGGCGGAAGAGCAGGCAAAAAATGGCATACGCATGCCGACTCCGGCGCCCCTACCGGCGATGACCGAAGCGGTACCCTCGAACTGGACGGCTTAACAGGGGGCCCTCCCCCCTCCCCCTTCCCAGTTTGTACCTGATTGATTCTAAACAAATTAATGCATAGGTCGACCGTTACCGATTGATTCTAAAGGTTTTGCGAGTATCTAATAGAAACAAAATATGTTGCAGGCCATGATTGAAAACAAATCACTTGCTGTTGCATGATTGATTCGGCATCACTTAGCCCATCTAAAGATGAAAGGCCCGGCTGCGAGGGCGGCCGGGCCTTTTGGTTTCTATTTCTATTATAGCGGTTTGATGGAAATAGTCGGCCTGGAGAGGCAAGGAACAGGGATTAGAGATTAGACATCACGAATGCGACGTGAGGCACCGTGAGTGTGCTTCGACTCATCGCACTTGCGCAGAAAAATCCACCAGCCCGTGAGCGCCAACAGATAACTAAGAAAGTAACTAAGAAATCACTTGCACAGGCAGCGGTACTCCCTCAAGCCCGACGAACTTTTCCGGCGTGCAACAAGCACGATCCAGCCTCAATAAATCAGCCTGCATTCTTTTGTCTTGCTTGAGGGATATGAGCACGGTATCGAGGATCGATGCTGCCGCTGGGTCTTCGGGATCCTGGATGCTGTAGTGCATCCACTTACCATCCCGGCGTGCGCTCACGATTCCGGCGTTTCGCAGGTATGCCAGATGCCGCGATATTTTTGGCTGGCTTTGCTGCAAAATTTCGACGAAATAGCAGACGCACACTTCCCGCCCGCGCATCAGGTTGAGCAGCCGGAGGCGTGTGGGATCGGACAGTGCTGCAAACAAGCGAACCAGGTCGAAGGGCTTTTGGCGGCTCATGACGTAATTATATACGCCTTGACAGATGTGTTAATCAAGAATACATTCGCCTTAACGTATACGAAGAGGTGAACGAATGGACACTCAATCTGCCGTGCGTGAGAAGTACGGTTCAATTGCCAAAGACGTGACCGAAGTTGGATCGGCAGCGTGTTGTGGTCCGGCACCCGGTTGCTGCGATCCCATCACCAAAGACCTGTACGGTACGTCAGAGAAGGATACATTGCCGACCAAGGCTGTCCTCGCCTCGCTCGGCTGCGGCAATCCAACTGCTCTCCTCGACCTCAAGCCGGGTGAAACTGTGCTCGATCTCGGCTCAGGCGGCGGGATTGACGTATTGCTTTCCGCCAGGCGCGTCGGCTCCAGCGGCAGAGCTTATGGGCTGGACATGACCGATGAAATGCTCGCTCTTGCTCGTGAAAACCAACGACAAGCAGGTGTCACCAATGTTGAGTTCCTGAAAGGTGAGATCGAAAATATCCCATTGCCGGACAACTCAGTCGATGTGGTGATCTCGAACTGCGTCATTAACCTCTCCGCAAACAAAGGCCGCGTTCTCCAGGAAGCCTTTCGGGTATTGCGGCCCGGAGGCCGCTTCGCCGTCTCCGATGTGGTCGTTCGAGGTGAGGTGCCCGAGGCGGTCCGCCAGAGCATGTTGCTGTGGGTCGGTTGTATCGCAGGAGCGCTGGAAGAGAGCGACTATCGCACGAAGCTTCTGGATGCCTGTTTTGTCGATGTCGAGATCGAGCCCACCAGGGTCTACAACATCGAGGATGCGCGGCAATTTCTCACAGAAGCGGGTGCCGTAGTTGACGAGATCGCACCGCTGGTCGAAGGAAAGTTCGCGAGCGCATTCATTCGTGCCACCAAACCTAACGCCTCCTGCTGCGATCCGAGTTGCTGTCCCTCGCTAAGGGATGCAGTGAAAGGATAAGGACGATGGCCAGCCATTACAATGTTCTGTTTCTGTGTACAGGCAACTCCGCTCGCTCTATCTTGGCGGAGGCGATCCTGAACCACAGAGCAAAGGGTGCCTTCACCGCTTACAGTGCAGGCAGCCATCCGGCGGGAGCGGTCAGGCCCGAGGCACTGAAGCAACTTGAACTTGCAGGAATCTCGACCGAGGGTCTGCGCAGCAAATCATGGGATGAGTTTGCAGCTCCCGATGCGCCTGTCATGAATTTCGTCTTCACCGTCTGCGACAACGCAGCCAAAGAAGTCTGCCCCTTCTGGCCGGGACAGCCGATGACCGCGCACTGGGGCGTCGCTGACCCTGCGACAGTCAAAGGCGCTCCGGTAGAGGTTGACCGAGCATTTCGTGATGCCTTTTCAATCCTCGACCGCAGGATCAGTCTCTTCCTTTCGTTGCCGCTATCGACTCTAGGAGAAATGGCGATCCAACGAGAAATCGACAGCATCGGTCAGCAATGAAGATCACCTTGCTGCGGCGAGTCGTCGCTGAGTTTATCGGGTCGCTGTTTCTCCTGGCCGCCGTAGTTGGCTCCGGGATCATGGGGGAACGATTGGCCGGAGGAAATGTCGCTCTCGCGCTCTTGGCAAATGCGATTGCGACAGGTGCCGCATTAGTCGCAATCATCCTCGCGTTCGGTCCGATTTCAGGAGCGCACCTGAACCCGGTAGTAACGTTGGCGGATGCATGGCAGGGCGGAATCATTTGGCGTGAAGTACCTTTCTACATGGTCGCGCAGTTTGCGGGAGCGTTCGCAGGAGTTGCTGTTGCTCATTTAATGTTCGGCCTGATGTTGTTTTCACCTTCGACTCACATGCGGAGCGGTCCGCCTCAAGCGTTCAGCGAATTTGTTGCCACTTTTGGCCTGCTCGCGGTGATATGGGGGGGTGCGCGACAGCGTTCGTCTGCCGTTCCCTTTGCCGTCGGCGCTTACATCACGGCTGCCTATTGGTTCACCGCTTCAACATCCTTCGCGAATCCTGCCGTTACCATAGCCCGCTCGCTGACAAATACATTCGCAGGGATACGTCCGGTGGATACGATTCCCTTCGTCCTGGCTCAACTCGCAGGGGCTATCGCTGTCACTCTACTGATCCGCTGGCTGACGCCACCTTCGCGGCAAACGACTACGGCTCAAAAGAGCCTAGACTAGAACCTATCTCATAAATCGACAAGCCGGGCTTTGTTCGTGCTCGGCATAACTCCGGTTGGGCGGTGACACGACCGGAACTGCGAGGAAATACAATCCGACCGGTGTATTCGGGCGTCGAGGCGCAAGTTGAATGCAATACAATCACCGCGTTCAATTAGTGCTTCGCGTGCACAACATGAACGCCGGCGTGCCCGGGCGCGAGTCCTTGAACGGCGCGGCCGAACCTGGACGCGATCTCCTGGAAATTGATGTCTTCGATGGCACAAAATCCGTGCGAGCGAAGAATCGCCGCAATGCCAGCCGGCTCGAAACGGCTGACTGAATGTTCATCAATTTTGTTAAGCTGTTCGGTTCGCTCCTTTTCTAATTGCCTTAGCTCTTCTGAGAATGCCTCGGGAGGTTCCAAGTAGTCGAACACCACCTCCGAGTTCTGGATTGACGATATGTAGTCCAGAGTGCGGCAGATAGCATCCTGTGTCAGATATGGCACAACCCCGAGCCAAGTGAAAAACGCGGGTGAGTTCTGCTGAAAGCCTGCGGCGACAAGCTTCTCTCCCACATCGTCCCGCTCGAAATCGACTGGCACGAGAATAAGACATGGCGGAAGTGCGATTTGAGCTTCAGCCAAGCGCTCGCGTTTCCATGCCTGCGTCGCGGGGTGGTCCACCTCATAGATACGAATCTGTCGTGCGCCATGGTTATTCCGGAGAGCGAAAGTATCGAGTCCGGCGCCAAGGATGACGATCTGCCGAATCCCTCTTTCGACAGCTCTTGACAAAGCATCTTCCGCAATCCGGCTTCGCGCGGCGGTGAGCAGACGTCCGATGCTGGCCAAGGGGTGTTCGTTCGCGAATTGAAGCTCGTCCTTTTCGTCTTCACGCAGAATCTTCATGGCAAATGGGTCATAGAGGATTGAGCCATGATCGAGCACCTGATGAGCAGCTCGTTGTCGGGCGATTATCAGGGCTGTGCGGCTGGGTTCATTAGGCTTCATGTTCGAGGTCTCCGTTCTCATCAATAGCTGATCGTACGAGTTGTCGTGTGCGCGACTGGCGCCATACACACCGATATCTTCCGCTCAATTAGATACCTCCCGAATCCGGTCCCAAGCAGGAACCAAAATGGCCATGGCTTATGGCTGCAGAGCGTCGCAGCGATGCCTGACCTACCACGAGGAGTTCCAAACCCGTCACGCGGCCAGTCCGCCAGAACTCGTACATACCGCCGCCCAATAGAATCACGAGAGCAGCCAAGAGCCGTCGATGGAGATGCATGCCATCCAATCTAAGCAAGCATCCATGAGTTCAGGCTGTATCGTCGCCAAACCGGATGCAATTCTGCCGAGGTTCGCCAACAAGAGGCATTTATGAGATGGGTTCTAGTCTCGGTTGGCGCAAAATCGCCGAGTCACTTAAAGACAACTGAGAATCACTGGTGTCCTGTTAACCAAGGATTCAGCGAGTAACTACGAGTACTTGCCAAAGATATCGAGGTTAAAACTAAATCATTTACTGCGAACGGCGGTCCAGCGTCCGTCTGCCCGGCCTTCCACTTTCATTCGTCCTTTGGCTGAATCTCCGTCGACCCATCCGGCGAGGGTTGCGGTAACGGTTCCGGGTTGATCGGGCCAAGTTCCGCTGAATGCAAGCTCAACATAGCCATCGCGCCATATACCGCTGACCGGCTGATCCGCACCAAACGCGCCCGACCACAGGCCAGCGAGTGTGCTGCCCTGACGAACGAGCTTCATGGTACCGGCGTAGCTGCCGGCATCGGTGGCGAACTTTACATCCCATGTGCCAGCGGCGTCCCCGCCGTTCTCGAGCGGTTCCGGTTTGGTGTTAGTGATTTTCAGATTGGAAAAATACGATTCTTCTCCTGCGTAACCCCACAGGGCCAGGGCACCCTGCAAGTCTTCGCCTTTCATACCGTCCACGACAAGGCTTGGATTTGGAGACCCATTCAGATACAAACTGGCGTGGCGTCCATGTACATCGATCTTTACCTTTGTCCACTCGTCGGTCTGCAGATCCGCATACGCCTCATAGATGAAAGGCCACTGTCTCCGCAGCTTCTCCCAACCGAAATTAGGCGCGGAAACATATTGCACAGAATGATTACGCATTGCCTGGTCTTCTGACCGGGAGTTACCAGGGCGAAGATAAAAGAGCTCGTAGTGCGAGCCGTCGGGACGGGCCCGGAATGCAATTCCTGTAAAGCCAGGCATTCTGACGCCCGGCGGCCTGGTTATTTTTGTTGCAACATCAACCTCAATCGTCCCATCGTGGAAATTTGTCCCGTTAACAAATGCGAATCCATCCAGATCCCCATCCTCTCGCGTGGTTATGCGGACGGCTTTGCGGCCACGATAGTCGACTGCTTCGGCCTTTACACCTGCTTCTACGAGATCTTTTGTGTCGGTCAGCGCAAAGCTCTGCGATGGCGGGACGGCTGAACCTGAATTGTGAGCCTCTTGTGCGCGGGCGATGTGCGCTGCGGACAAGAGAAAGAGTACGGTTCCAGAGACAAGAGAGACCTTGATCGATCGGGAGATCCACGCAGACATGGGCCACACAGTAGTAGTCGCGGCGCTGGTCAGCAAGCATTCTGTGACGAAGTGATGAAAATCGGTGTGAGGCGATACATCCCGGAGGCTTTTAGCGGGCGACGGCCAATTCCTCTTCGAGGCGCTGCTTCTCATGCAGGTCGGCATAGTAGCCGTCCCTCTCGATCAGTTCCTCGTGCGTGCCCAGCTCGGCGATTCGTCCCCCGACCAGCACGGCGATGCGATCGGCGTTGCGCACGGTCGACACGCGGTGTGAGATCAAAATCGTTGTCCGTCCCTGCATGCGACGCCGCAATTCTTCGAGGATGCGTTCTTCGGTGTAGGTATCGACGCTGGCCAGCGCATCGTCCAGAATCAGAATCCGGGGATTGCGAACCAGCGCACGGGCCAGAGCGGAGCGTTGCTTTTGGCCGCCGGAGAGCGTCAGACCTCGTTCGCCGACCAGGGTTTCGAAGCCGTGCGGGAAGTCCTCGAATTCTCTGCGGATGTGGGCGGCCTCGGCGGCGCGCAGCATTTCTTCCCGGCTTGCATCGGGGGCGCCGAAGAGTATGTTCTCGCGAATGGTTTCACTGAAGAGGAATGTCTCCTGGGGAACGAAGCCGATGCTTTCACGCAAGCGGTCGAGTGGATATTCCCGAACCGGATGTCCATCGATCAGCACGGTTCCGGGCGGCGCATCGTAGAGGCGGGGAATAAGGCTGACGAGGGTGGTCTTTCCCGCGCCGGTCGGACCTACAAGCGCGAGACTCGATCCTGCCGGAATCTTCAGGGATATGTTGTGCAGCACCTCGCTGCCGACGACGCCGTCGGCATTGGCATACCCAAAAGTGAGGTTGCGAAATTCGATTTCGCCCTCGATCTCCGAGTTTCGCGCAAGATCTGCACTGGCGTCACGGTCGTCAATCGAAGGTTTCTCGGCCAGGAGTTCCTGGATGCGCGTTACGGAAGCGGTTCCACGTTCAAAGAGGTTGACCACCCAGCCCAACGCAATGATGGGCCATGTGAGCATCACGAGGTAAGTACTGAAGGCGGT
>DATAQX010000039.1:0-3140 GCA_036264455.1 Silvibacterium sp.
CCGGTGGGCGATCTGCGCTGGAGAGAGCCGAAGACTGCGGTTTCCTGGGCCGGAGTGCGGGATGCGACGAAGTTTGGAAATATCTGCTACCAGACTCCGGATGGCGCCCGCTTTCCGTCCTCCAGCCTGAGCGAAGACTGCCTCTATCTCAACGTGTGGACGCCATCGCTCAAGCCTGCGCAGCCTGCTCCGGTCATGGTCTTTATTCATGGCGGCTCGTTCGTCAGTGGTTCGGGATCGCAGGCTGAGTTTGACGGCGCCAATCTCGCAGCGCGCGGAGTCGTGATCGTTACCATTAACTATCGTCTCGGCGTTTTCGGCTTCCTCGCCCATCCCGATCTGAGCGCCGAATCGCCTCGCCACACTTCGGGAAACTACGGGCTCCTTGATCAGATGGCCGCGCTCCGCTGGGTGCGTAACAACATTGGCTCCCTGGGAGGCGATCCGCGCAACGTCACTGTCTTCGGAGAATCGGCCGGCGCGAGCAGCATCGGCTATCTGCTGGTTGCGCCCGATGCAAAAGATCTCTTCGATAAAGCTATTCTCGAAAGCCCGAGCATCGTCTTCCAGCCGGCGCCTGAACTACGCAACCAATATCGCGGGCTCACGAGCATGGAAGAGATTGGCCTCGCTGTCGGTCCTCACATCGCCGAACTTCGAAGCCTCACCGGCGAAGAATTGATGGCGCGCGGGCATCAGGCTGCGCAGAAACTCTTTGGAGCGGGAGGCACAGGCCGCGCACGCCTGCGCCCCGAAACCCCACTTGATAATCCATCCTTCGTAGCGTCTCCGTGGGCTCCTTTTGCCGACGGCGTTGTCATTCCGGGCCAGCCTGCGCTGCTTTATACAGAAAACCGGACCATGCGCATCCCCGTTTTAGTGGGGACGAACACCAATGAAGGAAATCTCTTTCTACGGCAATACCATCCCACGGATGCAAACAGCTTTGACGCCTGGGTCGAGCAGGCATTCGCTCCCTGCGGCAAGCAGGTGCTCGCGCTCTATGCACCGGCGTCTCCCACATCTCCGGAGCAGATCCACGCCGCCGCCGATCGCCTCCTCACCGATTCCATTCAGCTCTACAACGCCTTTTCGATCGCGCGGGCCACACATGGATTTCTCTATCGCTTTACACACGTGAGCCCGCTGGGAGAACTCTCGGGAATGGGCGCGTATCACAGCTCGGAGCTGGCCTATGTCTTCGGGCACACCCATGTACCCGATGCGCGTCACCCCGATGTGCATTTTAAGCCACAGGACCACAAGCTCTCCGATCAGATGATGACGATGTGGGTGCACTTTGCGCGGACGAGCGATCCGCGATTGATGATGAGCTCGGATTGGACGCGCATTGGATCGAACGGCGAGGTTCCTTATATGGACTTTGGCGACACTCTCGCGGTGAAAGACCTGCCGGATACTTCGCTGCAGATCTTCAGCGAGCTGTGGCCGCCTTCGGGCAAGACGCCGACGTGCGCGAAGAAGTGAAGGGACATGAAGCGATGCACGAAGCGCTTGAAAGTTGCGGGCACACGCGAAAATAAACTTCGCAACAATTCAGTGGAGCTGCGGTTCACATATTCAGAGCAGTTCGGAGGAGCAAAGCTCAGCCGAACACAGAGCGAGCGGACGACGATAGAAGTTCGAAGCCGCGCTCGAAAGGAGCTCATATGAAACGCATTCTTCGCACTCTTGCACTTACCGGCATTGTGACAGCAGCTGCTGTTGCGGGACAGGCCCAGGCCCAGGCACAGGTTGGCATTGCGGTTCAGGTGGGTCCTCCCACGCCAATCTTTTATAACGCTTACATTCCTCCATGCCCCGGTGTTGATTTCATCTGGACGCCCGGCTATTACGCGGGAACGGTCTGGGTACCAGGACGCTGGGCGCATCGTGACCGTTTCTACGTCGCGCATCGCGACTATCGCTTCGAGCATCGCGGCTGGGATCACGGACGGCGCTAACAGCCTCTCCGTCAGCCGCTCGAGCTGCGTCTCCCAGACGCGCTCGAACCTGCACCCGGATGTTCCCGCATCCGGGTGCACTGTTTTTGGGCGCATACAGATGCCGCTTTTGTGCCGTCGAAAGGCCATTCTTAACGATAGAATCCCCGCAACTTTTTCCCGCATCTGCTGTTAGTAGAAGTAGGCTTTCAGAGATACCCGAAAAGGAATTTCAGAACGGGATTTCGTGAGCCGCGTCATCCTGAATTGAAGAGGTGACGAGGAGGATTCACAGATGCGCATTCTGCGCTCTTCATTTTTGGTTTTATTGCTGGCTCTTCCCCTGGCGTTGATGATGCCCTCGTCAGCGAATGCACAGGTTTCGGTTGGAATCGGTGTCGGGCCGGAAATCGGTTATCCCGGACCCGCCTATATAGCCGGGCCCCCGGTATGCACGTGGGGCTATTACTCCTATTACCCTTATGCCTGCGCACCCTATGGATACTACGGACCTAGCTGGTTCCTGGGTGGCGTGTTTATCGGAGCCGGCCCCTGGTATCACGGCTATTATGGACACCCCTGGGGCTGGGGTTATGGACATGCTGGCTATTACGGCGGGCGCGGCGGCTACGGCTATGGATATCGCGGAGGCTATGGCGGCGGACCGCGTCCTGTGCCTTACGCCGGCGGGCGTGCAGGGTTCGGCGCGGTTGGCGGGACCCGCGGCATGAATGGTTTCGGCGGCGGCTCCGGATTCCGTGGTGCAGCCGGCTCTGGTGGCGGCATTCGCAGTTACGGCGGAGGGGGCTTTCACGGATCGCCTGGCGGCGGCTTCCACGGCGGTGGCGGTGGTGGCGGTTTCCACGGCGGTGGCGGCGGACACCGGTAATTCTTAAGGAAGTATTCAGGGCCCGTTCTTCGGAACGGGCCTTTTGCTTTTACCGGCGTCAGCGAGCGAGCTCTGCTATCACCGAGACGATGCGGCTGGTTGCGTCAGCATGAGCCAGCGGCCGGGAACGAGCGGACATCGATTCGAGGAGCTTACGATCGGCGAGAAGACTGGTCAGGGTGTCGAGGAGAAGACCCGGGGTGAGATCGGCTTCAAGGAGCATGCGCGCGGCGCCTGCCTCGACGAATACGTCGGCGTTTTTGCGCTGATGGTCATCGGCAGCCAGCGGAAAAGGGATGAGCAGCGAT
>DATAQX010000044.1:0-8715 GCA_036264455.1 Silvibacterium sp.
CGGCGGCGCGGCACATGACGCTGTGATAAGCCTCCAAGCCTAAATTGTCGATCGCGACGGATAGATGAGACTGAACCCATTGACGGATGTTCGCCGCAACAATTCGTCCCGCAGTATCCGCATTAGGCATGGTGAAGACTACGGGAAATGCCGCTTCCTCCAGCGCCGCTAATAGTTCACCGATCTGCCATTCTGTCCGTTCGAACTCAAGTGTGACGGGATGAAATGTTACAAGCAGAAAGGGCTTTTCCACATCAATCCCGAAGCGCTGCTTCAGCTCTTGAGCGCTGAGCCGTCGGTCAGTAAGTATGTTGTCCAGGGCCAGTGCGCCTGACACAAGAACGCGGCTGGGATCTTCGCCAAGCTGAATGACGCGGGCGGCGTATTCTGGCGTGGACGTAAAGTGCAGATGGCTTAATTTGGTAATGCAGTGGCGCAGCGAGTCGTCGATGGCGCCTTCTGTGAGTTCTCCCCCTGCGATGTGTGCAACAGGGATTTTGAAGGGCAACGCAGCGAGCGCGGCAGCCAGCATTTCATAGCGATCGCCCAGGACGACGAGAATATCGGGACGGTATCTGCTAAAGGATTGGCCGAATCCGATTAATCCCACTCCCATCGATTTTGCGATGGCCTGAGGGGTATCCGAGGAAAGAACGACTTCGATCCGGTCGGCGATCTCGAATTCTGTATCAATGGAATATACTGTCAAACCGAATTCGGGGGACAAGTGCGAACCGGAAACATACACTTTCAGGGCAATATCCGGATCGGCCTGCAAGGCTTTCAAGAGCGGAAGATAGATTCCGTAATCGGCTCGCGATGTAGTAACTATGCCAATCGATCTCAATTGATTGTTCCCCGGAATCCAGATTCCTTCGGCTTCGCTAAAGCACGCTGTGGCGAGAATCGGGCGGTGAGCGCGGCGGAGTCTTTCAGAAAGCTTCTTCTGTCAGAAAAACGATGGTCCGCGGAGGAATTCGGTTTGAGCATCGGTTCTTCTTACTCCGGATGAGGCTATGCGTCTTTGCAGGGGCATACGGATTGTACATCGGTCGCGTTTGCAGCGGCTTCATGGCTCGTTTATGCCTAACATGCACGGAGTATAATTCGCTCCGCCTGAGACCGTGATACTAAGTGGTCTCTGCAAGAAAGAAAGGAGTGAAACCATGGTTACGATTACGGGTACTGTGGGGAGCAGTGGAAAGTATCTTGTCACGGCACTTCCTGTCGCGACGAAGACTCATACCGTTTTGAAGTTCACTGCCGGCACCAATCTGGCCTTGTATGCGGGCACGACCGGCGACTTCACCCTGGGAACCGGCGGGACGCAGCTATCGGACTCCGGCGGTCCGGGCTTTGTGTTTCTGACCATCATCGCTGCTAGCTAGAGAATGTTTACCGCCCGCGCAGCCAGCAGAGCTACTGTCGTGAATGAGATCAGCGCCTGGATCATCATAAGTACTTTGGCCCAGCGCGAAAGAACGGGCGAGTCGGTAGGCGAAAAAGCAGTGCTGGTGTTGAAGGCCAGAAACAGGTAGTCGACGAAGCCGGGACTCCAGCGATCCTCGCCCATCTCGCGTTTGGTCTGCTGGTCAAGCGTCATTTGCGGAAACAGGAAGGCTCCGTCGGTGTGGACGCCGCGCAATTCGCGGGCACGCGGGCCACCGGCGTCAAGCCGCCAATACCATGAGGCGAAGACCAGGACGTTCGTGATCCATAAGGCCGCGGCAGATCTCAACATATCCTGCGGCATTTGCTTGTGCGACGGCAGGGCTGCGACGAGGAGGCAGAGTGACCAGACCATGTCGGCGGTGACGATGGAGGTCAGCACGTAGCCGAGAATCTTATTGAGCACGTCCAGTTTGCGATAGCGCGCCCATACGGTGGGGATCATCAGCAGTCCGACAACAACGATGAGCAGCCAGTCAGGGCCCACGGAAAGGTATTCCGGGATCGCCAGGCGCAACCCGCCCACAGCAAAAAGAGCGAGCATGGCTGGCCAGCGGGGTTCGAGGCGCTTCGGTGTATTGGTCATGGATGTTTTCATCATGCCGGGCGGGATGTTTGGAGGCAAGCGTCTTTCAAGGAGCGACCCGGCTTTGAGGAAACATCCGAGACGAAGAAATATGTGGCGAGCAGCAGCGTATGCGTGACGGCGATCGTGCAGGGGGATTACGCCATTTCAAAAAAGCCCCACGTCCAAAATTTCGGACGTGGGGCTTTGGCTTTCGTCGGAGAGAACAGCGGAGATGCAGCCATCCTGTAATTCGATCAAGATTCCGCGACGCAGAAGGGGCGTTCTACGCAGGTTTGCCTGCTGCCGCGGCTGCGGCGGCACCGGCCGTGAGCGCCTCCTGGAGTTTGGCTTCCTGTTCGGTTGAGAGCGAGGTCCGCAAAACGTGTCCTCCAAACTTCGATACTTCGGCAAGCACCTTGTCGGGCGTGGACTTGCGGATGAGTACGAAGGCGGCGGAGGTTCCGGGTTTGAGGTCAGCCCCGAGCTCTTTGATGAACTTGTCGGGTATCCCATAGTCTGTGAGGGAACCTGCGAGAGCTCCGCTTGCGCCTCCCACCGCGGCGCCCATCGCTGCGCCGAGTAGAGGATTCAGAAACAGAATTCCAATGAACAGTCCCCAGAATGTACCGCTGGTTGCGCCCGCGGCGGCTCCCATCGCGGTAACTGGAACTGTCTGATGAAGCTTTACTTTGCCGGTCTCATCCTTAGTGACGAAGGCGGCATCTTCCATTTCCAGCAGGTACTCTTTCTGAAGCCGCTGCAAGACGGCAACCACTTCGCCTGCCTTGTAGAGATCAGGATAGGTCACAACTATCAGTTCGCTCATGCAGTTCTCCTTTGACTGAACGTCAGTGAGTCTCGTGCCGCTGATCGGTCATGCCTTCGACCTTTTACGGCGCATCTGCAGCGGCGGTCATACCCATCTTTCGGCCGCACGCGCGGGTGTGACGACGGCGGAGTATAAGCATGAAACGAGCCTGCCCCGCTGTCGGAAATCATCCTACACCCAACAGGCCCACGTCCGAAATCCGGATGCGGGCCTGTTTTATTTGCAAAGGATGGTGCATCCAAAATCAATTCACACTGATTTCACATTTATATCCATACCGAGATCGAGGCGTTTTAAAACTCCAGCCGGGCGGCGAACTGCGCAAGGCGCTTGTTGGTGAGCAGCCCCGTGGCCTGGCCGAAGTTCTGCGGGTTGTCGAGCGTTGCGCTAATGGAGTGAGAGTCGAAGCGAACACTGTTGGTGACGTTGAACATCTCCCAACGAAGTTGCAGCCTGGTCCGCTCCGTAATCGGGAAGGTTTTGTCGAGGCCAGTATCCCAGGAGAAGTACCCATCGCCGCGGAATGGGTTCCGCGTGCCGGAGTCGCCCGGCAGCGCGTGATCAAAGGAGGCGAATACCGTTGCAGGATCGGCGAAGCGCTGCGTGAGGGTTCCACGGGCGGCTGCGCGCGCCGGGATTTTTGAAATCTGGCTTGCCCAGCCTTCGATGTCCCAGTTGGTGGGGTAGTAGGCTCCGTTGTCCATGAGGAATGGGAAGCCGCTTGTCCAGCGAACGATTCCGGTCATGACCCAGCCTCCAACCAGCTGGTTGGTCAGCCTGTTCGCCGAGGACAGGAACTTCTGCCCGCGGCCGAAGGGGAGATTCCAGATGTAGTTGCTGTTGATCTGATGGGTTACATCGTAGTCGGAGACTCCGTAGAGCTGATTGGGTTCCCAGCTGTTGAGGATCTGTGCGTAATTCGTAGCTCCTGAAGTGTTGAGGCGCTCCGCCTGTGAGGTAATGTCCATCGACTTCGAGTAGGTGTAGTTAAAGTCGGCCTGGAGGCCGGCGCCGAATCGCTGACGATAGACAACCTGAAGCGCGTTGTAGTTGGAGAAACCGATCGACCGCCACGCATATAGCGCGGAATACTGATCGTGATAGTAGCGATAGGAGGGATAGGTCTGGTTGGGATTTACCCCGGCGCCGCTGAGTGAATCAGGCACATCGAGTTCGTAGAGGGCATAAGTCTCGTTGTAGATGTTCTGCGCGAAGAGCTGATAGACATTTTGAGTGGCTGAAGCCGGGCCGGCTCCCAAACCGAGATCCACATTGTTGAGCGCGGCAAAAACCTGCTGGAAGTAGGGAATTTCTCCGACAGAGCTAACGGGAACACCGGCTCGCGATAGCCTGGCAAGCTGCCGCGCAGCGACAAAATAAGAGCTGCCGGCAGCGGCCAGGTTCGTGGGCATGGCGACATCTTCCTGCGCGAGCAGCCGATGGGCGAAACGCCCCACGTACGACACTTCGAGGGAAGAGCCATTGTTGAGTTCGCGCGCGATCGAGAAGTCAACCAGATGCGAGTAGGGGGTCTTGATGGCTGAATCCAGTCCCCAGCTGATGGAGAAGTTGGTCGTGGCGGGAATCGCCGGGAATCCGCCCGGAGGCGCCGCGGGAAGCAGGCTTTGTGGAATCTCAGTGAGGCTGGTGAAGCGAGGCGCGGTGCCGATGTCGACGGAACCCGGAGGGTTAGACAGATCGGAGGACAGGCCATAAGACCCGTTGTTGTCGAAGGTGTTGATGGTGCCGGCTCCGAAGTGATCGAAGACAAGCGAGTACCCGCCACGAATGCTGCTTTTCCCGTTGCCGAAGATTCTGTTCAGTAAACCCTGTTCGGGCATAGGCGCATAGGCGAAGGCGAGGCGCGGGCCTATGTCGTTCCTGTCGGGTTTCCAGAAGTCGGGCCGATGGTTGTAACGGCCATTGAGGTCGAAGGCCAGCTCGCCGACATTGTTGGCCGGCTGTCCCGCGGCCGCCAGCTGGGCACTGCCCAGATAGTACTGCGTGAGGGAAAACGGTTGACAGACCGAGCCGGACATCATGCAGGAGCCTACCTGGGTTCCGGTCTTCTCGGCCGGCGCCTGGAGGTAGGAGTAACGAATCCCGTAGGTGAGGGTGAGGTTCTTGAGCGCCTTCCATGAATCCTGGGCGTAGATTTCGAACTCTTTCCAGCCATAGTCTCGTTTGACGGGCGCTCCGACGGCCAGAGGAGTTCCTTGCTTGTCATAGTTGTAAACCGCATCGCCTTCGGTGATGATGCCGGTCAACCCGAGCAGTGCGCTGTTGTATTCGTTGCCGTAGTTGGAGAAGTCCACGGCCGGAAACCCGTAGACCGGCGGATCGAAGGGACCGCCGCTATTGGCGACGGTCGATCCGTTGGAGAGCCAGCCCTGGTTCATCTGTCCGTCAGGAAAGGAGTTGGCATTGCTGACGCGGCGGTCCTCGATCAAACGAATGTTGGCGCCGAACTGGAGGTTGTGAGCGTGTTTCGTCCAGGAAAGGTCGTCGACAATGTTCTGCACCGGGATGATGGCGGAGGTAGAGCGTGTGAAGGCCTGCGGCTCAGCAACGGCAGCGAGAATTACGCGTGGCTCATTGGAGATGCCGGCATTATCCACGCCTTGACGGGTAAGACCATAGCGAAAATTGTTGACGAGGTTGGGGGTGATAAGAGCGGTGTAGCCGGCCGCAAAGCCTTTGCTGTTGGTTAATGTGGTCGTCGATGGAGGCTGCCCGGGGAAAGCAGGCGCGGATGGTTCGTTATCGTTCTGCAGATTTCCTCGCCAGAAGACGGTGTGCCTGCCGTTGGAGGTGATGTTCCAGTCGAGGCGGGCGATGTAGGTGTTGTAGCTACGCTGCAGCGTATAGGGGAAGCGATAACCCTCAGTATTAAGACCGTCGCCCTGCGTGGGGTCATTGGGCAGCGGATATCCATTGAATATCTGCAGAATCGCGGCATTGGCGCCGATGCCCTGGGGGTCCATCGATTGGATGTTGGCCGGAGTAAGCAGATAAGTCTGGTCCGCGCCGTTGTTCAGAGTTTCATACTGAAGGTTACCGGCGCGGAATTGAGCGGTGGGCACAGTCATGGCATTGACGCTCTCGCCTTCCGTATCGCGGCGGCCTTCGTAGTTCAGGAAAAAGAATGCCTTTTCTCTCTTGATGGGCCCATTGACGGACGCGCCGAAGATATTGCGAATGAGTTTGGGGGGCTTGTTAGGGAGTCCGGCGGCAAGTTGCTGCTGCTTGTTGAAGAAGTCGTTTGCCTCAAGAAAATTACTGCGATTGTAGGCGTAGAGGGACCCATGGTACTGGTTGCCGCCGCTGCGCGTGACCAATGCCACCTGGGCACCCGAGGAGCGGCCTTCATCGGCGTTCGGGTTGCTGGTGGTCACACGGAATTCCGCGACCGAATCCTGCGTTACCCGGAGCACGCTGGTAAATGCGTAACCGTTGTTGATGTCATTGACGTCGACTCCATCGAGGGTGATGTTCGACTGGTCGCTGCGACTTCCATTGACTGCACCGCTGCGGGAATCGTTGTCGTTATTGCCTACCGCATTCGTGCCGTTCTGATCATCGGTTCGCCCCATATATGTGACGCCGGGCTGCAAGCTCAGCAGATCAGGGACATTGCGGCCTTCAATGGGCAGCGACTCCACCTGTCTGCTCTCAAACGCGTTGCCCATTGTGGCGTCGGTGGTGTTGAGCACCGGCTGCACATTACTCGTGACATTGACCCTCTCGGTGACCGTCGCGATAGAGAGAGTAACGTTGACCGTCGCGGGCTGGCTCACGAGCAGATCCATCCCCATTTTCTCAGCTGTGGCGAATCCCTCTTCGGAGACGGTGAGGTTGTAGCGCCCGGGCGCGAGCTGCGAGAACTGAAATTCGCCACTGCTGTTGGTGGTATTGATGCGGGTTGCGCCGGTGGCAGCGAGGGTTAGCTTAACGGTCGCGCCAGGGATAATTGCGCCACTGGTGTCGGTTACGCGGCCGCCGAGCGATGTGGTGGCCTGGGCGATTGCATAGGAGCTGGCAAAGAGATAAAAGATTCCCAGCAGGGGGAGCAGAAACAGCTTTTTCGACAGCATCACTACCTCGCTTGAAAAATAGGGGACAGCTTCTTGCTTTTAGTTTGATTGTCGATTTTTATATCCCAAGCCCCGCACGAAGCAAAGGATTATCTTGCCTTCGTGGAGGGTTGGACGGCTTTACGATCATTCGCCGGAGATTCGCCGCCGATACCATCCGGAGCTGGAGCGTTTGGCGCTGACGGGTTTCGCGAGCTTCACAAGAAAGGTGTATTCTCTCGCCTGGAAATGTTTTGCAGCCGTCGAAAGCCTTCAAGTTCGCGTTTTCGCAGCCCAACCAGACGTCGCACCCCGAGGGAACGACTATGCAGGTTTTTCGGCCTTCACTGGCAGTCCTTCTCAGTTGTGCCCTAATGTTTATGCCAGTCGAGGGCTATGCCATCATTTCCACTGCTGACTACGCGCCGGACGGATCGCAGGCACAGGCTGCGCCCGCTGCTACCGGTACGGATCTGGATTCGCTGGTAGCGCCGATTGCGCTCTATCCGGATGCGCTGATCGCGCAGATTCTGGCCGCGTCTACTTTTCCGACGCAGGTGGTGGAAGCCGATCGCTGGATGCAGCAGAACAAGAACCTTTCGGGCGCTGCGCTGGCGCAGGCTGTCGATCAGCAGTCGTGGGATCCGAGCGTCAAGGCGCTGACCCAGTTTCCGTCGGTGCTCGACAACATGAGCCAGAACCTCTCCTGGACCTCCGCCCTTGGGGATGCCTACTTCAACAACCAACAGGACGTGATGGACACCATCCAGGACCTGCGGGCGCGAGCGAAGGCGGCGGGCAGTCTGCAGAACACGCCGCAGCAGACAGTCACTACACAGGGCCAGACCATTGTGATCGAGCCTGCTCAGCCGCAGGTGGTGTATGTTCCAACCTACAACCCCGCCGTGGTATATGGAGCTCCCGTGCCTATGTACTACGGCTACGCCCCATACTACCCGAGCACGGGGGCAGTCGTAGCCGCGTCGGCGCTCGCATTCGGCACAGCAGTTGCGCTTGGCTACGCATATCACAACTCCTGGGGATGGAACTCATGGGGCACCAACTGGCATGGCGGCAATGTGGTCTATAACCGCAACGTTTATGTTTCGCACAGCGACACGTTCGTCAATCGCAACAATTATTACCACGGCGGCAACTATCGTCCGAACTACAACCCGGGCAATCGTCCTCCGCGACCGACGCCTTACAACGGCAGCCATCCCGGTGGGAACTACAACCGGCCCGCTAATCAACCGGCAGGCAACTATAACCGGCCGGGCGGGAATGCAAACAAGCCCTCAACACTTCCTGCACACGATACCAATCGGGGATACGGGCAACCCAATCCGGGCAACAAGCAGGGAGCCTTTGGCGGCTACAACCAGGGAGGGGCCGCTCGCCAGCAGAGCCAGCGCGGACAGGCGAGCATTGGTGCTTCTAAGCCCGCAGCCAGACCTGCCGCCCAAAGCCGTCCGGCCCCCAGACGGAGATAAAGGAAAAGACGATGATGAAACAGACGCCACGCTTCTTTCAATCGATTGCCTCGACCTTCGCTCTGAAGGCTCGCGGTCCTCTCTTTCTCGCCGTGGTCTTCGGTTTGAGCGCTTCCGCGATCGCGCAGACAGCAGCGCCTGCTTCGGCCGCGCGGCCGGAACATGCCACGATGACCGGTCAGAAGACCTTTCCCAGCGCAGAAGCGGGGGTGGAGGCTCTGTATGCTGCAGCCAAGAGCGGCGACACCGATGCGCTGCTGGAGATATTCGGGCCCGGCGGCAAGGAGGTAATCTCCTCGGGAG
>DATAQX010000050.1:0-2474 GCA_036264455.1 Silvibacterium sp.
CGGAGCACTGGATGATGGACGGCTGCTCAAGGTCGGAGCAGCTTCGGGTAGCGGTATCGCGTTTCCAGTATCGGGATTTTGCGATCCCGATTGAGAGGAAGACGCCCCGCCTGCGGGCTGCTGCGCCGGGGTTGCCTGCTGCGCGAAGGCCATCGACCCGCCATATGGCAGAGCTATAAAAACCGCAAGACCAATTGCGATCCCGCGTCGTAACAGAGTATCCGTGCGCCTTGTCGAGGCCCTTCGAACGTGCCGATGCTTCAGCATGTCATCCTTTACCAATCCAAATCGCTTACGCCGCGCTCTCCGACTCACCTGGGTCGGAAAGTGCGTCAAACGGGAGTTGGTGGAAGCTATTGACCGCGTCCGCGGTGGTGTCGAATATCTCAAAGAGGCGGCTGGTTCCGGTAAGGCCCGGAACTCCCTCCGTCATCAGAGGAATGCCGGCGAGCTTCACGTCTCCATTCCGCTTCATGGCTTCTTCCAGGCAACGCAGCAGCAGGTGGACCACGGAGTTGTCTAGATGGCTGATAGCGGAACAGTCGAGCACAAGATAAGGGCGTTCCATGTTCATGCGATCTTCGACTTCGCGAAGAAAACTTCGACCCTCTCTCGCTCCCAACCGCTCCGGCAATTGCATCACTGTTACAGGACGTATTCGAACTGTCATATCCCCCTCACAATCTGCGGCTCTATCAGAATCGACACCGGCGAGCCGTCAGTTCATCTAGTTACATCGACTGCAAAGAACAACAAGAATCTTCACTACTCGGCAGATATCATCTTATCCAGCACGCTGCAACAAGCGCTCCAATTCAGCTTCATGATCGCGTACCAGGTGCATCAAAACATTCTTCCCATACCGGCAAAGCGTTGCAAAATTCGTTGTGTACCAGCAGCACTCCGTCATCCTTGGAGAAAATCCACACAGAAAGCGCAGTCGCTCGGTCCTGCGCGGCGTCGTCAGCATCGAAGCCACAAGGCGATGGTTTCCATCCAGGATGGTGAGCGGCTCGTTCTCGCTGATGCCAATCAGCAGCACCGAGCCCAGATCGTCGTCCTGTTGAAGAAGCCGAGCCCCGATATCCGCGATCTTCAATTGAAACGCTCCCGAATCGGCTTCCTGGCGCCGGTTCATCCGTTCCGCCACTTCGATAATCGAGAAGGTCTTCGGCGCAAAGTTCCGCCATTGCGCCCGCGGAAAGACCCGGATCTTTTCCAGGTCGCTGTACTTCACCTCAACCTCGTACCACTCCGTGTCCGTGGGCAGCTCTTTCCATAAGGCAAAGTGACGAATGAATAGCAGAGCACGGCGCTTGGCATTCTCATCGGCGCTGTCGAGGTTCGGGCTGCTTACAATCTCCCGGAGACGTTCGTGATACTCGCGGAATATGGGACGGTCGAATTCACTCTTCAGGAACTCCGCGATCACTTCATCTTCTGCGAGACGGCGGATGAGCCGGATCGGGCGCCCATCGCCGCCCATCGCCACGCCTTCTGAAACAATCCGCGAGTTGATCACAAACGGCGAGGCCACGAGTATAAGCAACGCGACCATCAAGATCAGTTGAACCATGATCACTTCGCGCAAGGACGAATGAAATTCGCAGAGACCCGCGACGAGAAGAACGCTAAAGGCCAACTGGATCCAACTGGTGTTGGCGATCTTATAAGACATCTCGTAAGTGATCATGACCACGCTGAGACAGTAGATAACGGTCGTGACCGCATACAGAGACAGCAAGTAGGGAAGGCCGTATTTACCGGCTACCTTGAATCCCGGTCCGAAGAAAGCCGTCCACATGCCGGCCGGCGCCAACCGCAGCGCAAGAGCAACAGAGCAACCGATGCCCAGAACCAGTAACAGGGAAGTTGCAATGACTTTGAGGTCCTTCCGCTCCTCATCGCCCGTTCCCGCAACCAGGGGGAACATACTATTCACGACGGCTTGAGAGAAGGCAAAGATCACCCGGCCCACCATCGCCACCGCGGCGTAGAGACCCGCCATGGCCGGGGTAAAAAAGTGCTTTACCAAAACGATGTCACAGTTGTTGATCAGCACTTGACCTGCGAAGAAGACAATGGCCTGCATCGATTCGCGAAGTGCATGGGATAGCCGAAGCTGGTTCGGAACCGGGGCGGGCAGCTTCGGCGCAGCGGCAAAGTAGGCTACCGCGATAGCCGCAGCATTGGCCGCGATGACTCCATTGACGCCGAAACCCAGCACGACCAGCAGGAGGGATCCGCAAAGGCGGACCAGTCCCTCCAGAACCAGGCTGGTGGAAAGCGAGCGGAAGCCGTAGGCGCCCTGGATGTAGCCTCGCCTGCTTCCTAGCGGGACGTAGAAGACGGCGCCGATCGCGATCAGATCGACCATGACCGGGCTCGGCAGGTTCAGGAACGCCGAGATGCTGCTCTGAAACAGCACCAGCAGCAGTGCGATGACGACTCCGCATCCCCAAGCGCCGCGATGA
>DATAQX010000130.1:0-13551 GCA_036264455.1 Silvibacterium sp.
GTGGCGGGAATAAATTCGCGCGCATCGGCACAGTGCAGCGTAATCCGGTCCGGCACTCCGGCTTCGGCGATGCGCTCATTGAGCAGTTGCAGCATTGCCGGACTCAGATCGACGACATCGGCTTTAAGCTGCGGATTCTTCCTGAGCAGGCGAGCGAGGAATCGCCCGTCTCCATCTCCCAGCACCAGGGCCCGTTGTGCCCCCGCCATTTGAGGCAGCCGGTAAAAGCGGCAGCGTTCGAGCATCGGTCCAAACGAGAGATATTCAAGCCAGCGGTACGGCCGCGCGATCCGATCGAAGCCTGATTGCATCAGCGCAGGACCGTGATGAAAAGCAGCGGCGTCAGCAGTGCAGCGTCCGCGGCGATGCGGAGTTGAAAGCTGCGGAGGCGCGATCTGTCGAATGCCAGAAATAATACTGCTGAGATCATGCAGGCCAGGTAGAGAACGGTCATTGCAACCGGAGCAGCAGACAAAATCGAACGAGCGCATGCGATTGCGGACAGGAGGGCAATTCCGCAACTCACGAACGGCAAATGTCGTTGCGCCCAGCATGTGGTCGTGTGCGGAATCATCGTGGCCGAAGGATGCGCGCCTGGCCGAGGCGAACGCTCCCATTTTTCGATAGCAATGCAGTTGAGCCAGCAGAGCAATGCGAACAGCGTGACCACAGCTATCAGCGATGCTCTCTGCCCTCCCAGCCTCGACCATGCCGGCACGGCTACTGCGGCAGCGAACACCGCGCCGACTGCAACCTCCTTGGGAAACCAGCGCTCGATCCTGAATTCGCACAGCGACTCCAGGAGTGGCCCACAGAGATGGATGAGGCAAAAATAAGCCAGGGCTACTCCGAAGAGCGCAACGTCTTCGATGCGCGCTGCCGTGTTCATTCGTGTAGCGACGAGCCAGATGAGGATGAGGCTGACGATCGCTCCGGTAATGAGAGACTGTCTTCTGTGCCTCGCATAAAAGAAGTGACGTTCGCGCAACTGGCTTGCCGCTTGGGCGCGCAGACCATCGAGAATACGATCCGCGACATAAACCACCCACGTCCCAAGGGCAAGCAGTAAAGGCGCGCTCCAGGGCAGCTGGATGTGCGCTGCGCGCGCGATGCACCACGACCAGAGAGCGGCCACGGTAGGCGCATCCAGCGAGAGGAGATGCCACCACTGGAGTGCCACGGAGAATCGGAAGCCACGCCGGACAGGAATGGCGAGAGGCGGCGGTGCAAGTACCACTCCTCTATTTTAAGATGGAGCAGCGTTGCGGATTGAGTCTTAGTCGGCCGCGGATTTTTCTTTGACTGCAACTTTCTTCGCAGGACGCTTCGCGGGGTGCTTTACAGGCTCGGCCGCGACAGGAATATCATCTATCGATGCTTTGCCCTCCGCGACCTTCATGAAGAAGTCCTGCGAGCTGAATACCGGCAGCGAGCGTGCGGCCTCTGATTCGCGTACGCGGTAGTACACGCCGTTGCTTTCCAGAATCCGCGCCTTCACCGTATCCGCAAGATAAGCGGCAAGAATCTCATTGCGAATCCTAGCGCAAATCTGAGGATCGCGAATCGGGAACACCACCTCGCACCGCTCGAAGAGGTTGCGAGGCATCCAATCCGCACTGCCACAGTAGATCTCCTCGTCGCCGCCGTTCGCGAACAAAAAGATACGGCTGTGTTCGAGGAAACGCCCGATGATCGAGAAGACGCGAATATTTTCGCTCACGCCTTTCAGCCCCGGGCGCAGCGAGCAGATACCGCGCACGATCAGATCGACCTGTACGCCCGCCTGAGAAGCCGCATAAAGTGCCTCGATCACGCTGGGCTCCAGCAGCGAGTTCATCTTCGCGATGATGCGTGCCGGGTGTCCGGCAGCGGCATGCTCCGTCTCACGATGGATCAGGCGAATAAAGCTCTCGGCGAGAGTGAGCGGAGCTACCAGCAGCGGGGCATAGTCGTCCGACTCGGAATGCGCCGTGAGGTAGTTGAACACCGCGCCCATGCTGGCGGTGATCTCCGGATCGGAAGTCAGCAGGCTGAGGTCGGTGTAGAAGCGTGCTGTATTCGGGTTGTAATTGCCTGTTCCCAGGTGCCCGTAGCGCCGCACCATGCCATCAGGATCACGGCGCACCAGCAACGCCAGCTTGCAATGCGTCTTCAGGCCCACGATGCCGTGGAAGACCTGTACTCCCGCATCCTCCAGATCGCGCGCCCAGCGGATATTCGAGGCCTCATCGAAACGCGCCATCAGCTCTACAACGGCCGTCACTTCCTTGTTCTGCGCGGCTTCGGTCAGAGCCTGGAAGATTGGGGAATCGGCGCTGGTCCGGTAAAGCGTCTGCTTCATCGAAACAACTTGCGGGTCGCGTGCCGCTGCCTGAATAAACCCAACCACGCCGTCATAGGAGTCGTAGGGGTGGTGGAGAAGAATATCGCGATGACGCAACTCGTCGAAGAGGTCCGTAGATTTGCGATTCAGCCGCAGTTCATGTGGGACGAAGGGCTGGAACTTGAGGTCCGGTCTCGGTGTATCGCTCGCCAGATTCATCAGCCGCGACAGATTCACCGGCCCATCCGTTCGGAATACCTGCGATTCGTCGAGTTCAAAGTTCATCCGCAGCCGGTCGACAATCTCCGGGTCTGCCGACTTCTCGATCTCCAGCCGTACCGCATCGCCCTTGCGCCGGTTGTGCAGCTCGGAGCGCACTGTCTCGAGCAGGGTGCGGGATTCTTCTTCCTGAAAGTAGAGATTGCTGTTGCGTGTAACGCGGAAGGCGGCCTTCGACAAAATTTCGTATCCCCGATACATGCCCGCGGCGTTTCGCTCAATCAGATCGTGCAGAAAAATGAAGTCGTGTGTGCCGCCGGTTGAGGGCAGCTCCACAAATCGGGGCAGAGCGCGCGGCACTGTCACCACTCCCAGCACGGGTCCCGCAGCACCCTTGCGCTTGCGCTTTAGCAGCAGCGCAATGCACAGCGCCTTGTTCAGCACGCGCGGAAAAGGATGCGCCGGGTCAATGGTGATGGGAGTAAGCAGAGGGTCCACTTCGCGCTGATAAAACTGAGTCACCGCTTTGCGCGCGGCATCGTCCATCTCATCCCATCGCAGCACTCGCACGCCTGCGGAGCGTAGCGCCGGCAGCAATTGTTTATTCCAGCATTGATATTGTTCGGCTACAAAGCCGTGCATGATCGCGGTAATTGCCGCCAGGGATTGCTCCGGTGTGGTGCCGTCCGAATTGGGCTCGGCATAGCCGTCTTCAATCCGCTGCAATATTCCGGCTACGCGGATCTCGACAAATTCATCCAGATTACTTGCCGTTATGGCCAGAAACTTTACGCGCTCAAGCAGAGGATTCGTTTCATCCTGCGCTTCCTCCAGCACCCGGCGGTTGAAGCTGAGCCAGGATTCATCTCTCTCGAAGACAAGACTTTGTGGTCGACTTTGCGTTTTAGCCATAAGTACGGGTCACGCGTGCCCAAAGTGTACATAATTGCTATACATCAAGCCGGATGCACCCGGATGAAAGGTTGCGAAAAAAACCTCAAATTCGGTGGCATTTGACTCCGGACTGCGCCTCGGTAAGGATGAAAGAAGCAGTGTACCGGAGGTTCAACTATGCAGGCTGACGATTGTGAAGGTGGCCTTCTGAAGGCGCAGGATACAGCGGTCGAGCTCTACCAGTTAGCGGCCCTGATGCTGGGCAACGAGAGCGAGGCGCTCAACCTCGTCGAATCCACAGTTGCCCGGGTCGAAGTCGACCCCTGCACTGAGGCCGACGCGGCTGTCGATGCGGCCCGCCATCATCTCATTGAGGCTGCTGTAGTACGCATGAGCGGGGCGGATCCCCAGGCCTTCGTCGCCCCTGCCCCTGATGACAGTTCTACTCTTACCTGCATCGAGGACGACGATCTCACGGCGGCTGGAATTTCATCCAGTCAGATGGCCGAGCTGATCGGCGGCGCCGGGCGTACGCAGTTGCGGACCTGGCTCGATCACCTTCCTCCGGCGCAGCGCGCCATCTTCGTTCAGCGTGCCGTGCTCGGCTGGGATAATGGAGCAACCGCAGCATCTCTCGCCGCCGGCGCAGGAGAAAAGTCTGGATGGTCAGCCCAGCAGGTCAGCGAACTCTTCCGCCAGGCGCTCTGCTCCCTGGCCAATTCGCTGGTTCATTCCGAGGCGCAAAAAGCCGCAGTGTAAGCTTCTCTGGAACCGGCTGCCGGGGCCGGTTCGCTCCCGTTCATAAGGCAATCCTGAAAACCGATTCAGTGTTCTTTTTGAATACTTTCTGGTACTTAGACATCAAAAACGACGTACCCTAAGTAAGAACTTGTATCCGAACTGATCTAAGGGAAATTATCAGGGGTGAAGTCTTTCGTGTTCAAGGCTAGTGAAGGCAGCGGCAGGAGCAGTGTGCGCTTTTGGGCGTTCGCCGGGTTTCTGATTTCCATGGCATGCCCCATGGCGTTTGGCTTTCAGTTCGGCCAGCCGGCCGGCGGCGGAGTTGTGCAGCCGGCTCCGCCTATTCAGGTCACGCAGCCACAGGTCAACAGCTCTACCTATCAGGGCGCTGAGACGGTGGACAAGGCGACGAACGGAGTCCTGGATCTCTCGCTCGATGACGCCATTGCGCGCGGCCTCAAGTACAACCTCGGCCTCATCCTCACCACTCAGAGCCAGCAATCATCTCGCGGCTCCCAGCTGCAGGAGTTGCAGACGCTGCTGCCCACCGTCAATGGCGACCTGAAAGAGGCAGTGGAGCAAACCGACCTCCAGGCGCTGGGACTCCGAGGCGCAGGCTTGCCGGCAATTATCGGACCCTACGGCTTCACCGATCTTCGTGGGTCGCTCAATTGGGCCCTGCTCAATATCTCGTCGCTGCAAAACTATCTGGCCTCAAAGCATAACTTCACCAGTGCGCAGCTTTCTGTCAAAGACGCACGGGAACTGGTCGTGTTGACTGTCGGCAACGCGTACCTCACCTGTATCGCTGACAAGGCGCTTATCGATGCCGTACAAGCCCAGGTGGATACAGCCAGGGTCTCTCTCGACCAGGCCATCGATAGTCACCAGGCAGGCACCTCTCCGCTGCTGGACGAGTTGCGCGCCCGCGTCGATTACCAGACACAGCAGCAATCGTTGATTGCCGCAAAAAACCAATACGAGAAAGATAAGATCGCCCTCGCGCGCGCCATCGGCATGCCTTTGGAGCAGAAATTTCAGCTCACAGATCAGGCCCCCTATGCGGCTCTCGATAATCTCGATCCGGATGCCGCCGTCAAGCAGGCCCTCGCCAATCGCTTCGATCTGAAGTCTATGCAGGAGCAGGTTTCCGCTGCTGGGCATGCCCGCTCGGCGGCGACAGCTGAGCGCTATCCCACCATCAACTTCGCCGGAGACTATGGGCTCATCGGCGTGAACTTCGGCAGTTCGCACGGCACAGGCAATGCGACCGGTACCCTTGATGTGCCTCTCTTCGAAGAAGCCAAACTACGCGGCGACGCGAAGCAGGCGCAATCGCAGCTCGATCAGAAGCGCGCGCAGGAGAATGACTTGCATGGTCAGATCGGCGCCGACGTTCGTGACAGCATTCTCGATATCCAGGCGGCCGCGAAGCAGGTGGAAGTGGCGCGCAGTAACACCGAGTTGGCCAAAGAAGCTCTCAGCGAAGCGCAACAGCGTTTCAAGGCAGGCGTTTCCGACAATCTCGCCGTGTCTCAGGCGCTCCAATCCGTTGCGCAAGCCGACAATCAATATGTCAGCAGTCTCTACCAGCATAATGTCGCCAAACTTTCTCTGGCGAGAGCCCTGGGCGTGGCTGAGAGCAGTTACAAGATGTACGTGGGAGGAAAGTGAAAGTGGCGGACGAAAAGCCCGAACAAACAAACGCTATTCCGGACCAGCAGCCGGAAAAGCAGAAGCCGCGGCGAAGGTTCATCATCATCGGCGTGCTCGCGCTCCTTGTGGTCGGCGCGGCGCTGTTTTGGTGGCACTCGACTTTTTATGAAAACACCGATGACGCCCAGGTGAACGGTCACCTTATCCAGATCAGTTCGCGTATTGCCGGCCAGGTCATCAAGGTGGATGTCGAAGAAAACCAGGCTGTCCAAAAGGGTGACGTGCTGGTTGAGATTGATCCAAAAGACTTTCAGGTAGCTGTTTCGCAGGCCGAGGCCAGCCTGCAGAGCGCCGAAGCCAGTTACGAAGCGGCAAGAGTCAACGTGCCTCTTACTGGTATCGATACCGGCAGCACATTACTCGCCGCCGGCGCAGACGTTCATGGGTCTGCAGCGCAAGTTGCGCAGGCTCAGCAGCAACTCGATGCCGCTAAGGCACGCGTAGTTCAGGCGCAGGCCAACGCGACCAAATCACAGGCTGACCTCGACCGCTACCGCCCGCTGGTCGAAAGAGATGTCATCTCCAAGCAGCAGTTTGACGCAGCTGTCGCAGCTGCAGATGCCAACAAAGCCGCCCTCATCGAGGCTCAGGCAAACGTAACCGCTGGTCAGGAGGCCGTACGCGTTGCGCAGGACCGGCTCGCGCAGTCCCAGGCGCAACTCAAAACGGCACAGACCGGGCCACAGCAAGTTGCGGTCCAGAAGGCCAAGGCGGATCAGGCAGCGGCCCTGGTGGCGCAGGCCCAGGCACAGCTGGACCAGGCTAAGCTTAACCTCAGCTATACCAAAGTAGTTGCCCCTGAGGCCGGCATTGTTACCCGTAAAAGCGTCGAAACCGGCCAGAACGTCAGCGTTGGTCAAAATATGATGACCCTGGTCTCGCTTGACGATGTCTGGATCACCGCGAATTTCAAGGAAACCCAGCTGCGGAATATGCGCGCCGGACAACCTGTCGTCATCGAGGTCGATGCATACGGCCGCAAGTTTGACGGGAAAGTTACGCAGATCGGCGGCGCAACCGGTTCCGTTCTCAGCCTCTTCCCGCCTGAAAACGCAACCGGTAATTATGTTAAGGTCGTTCAGCGTGTTCCTGTGCGCATCGATCTTGCCAATCCTCAACAGAATGCAGACCACCTGCTGCGGCCCGGGCTCTCGGTTGAGCCCAGGGTACGCGTCAGATAAGTAACAATCACAGGGAAGGCTTCCACTCGAGAACGTCTTCCCTCATTGGCCCGAAATTCATGGGACCAGCGTAGAATCACCCAAAAGTTGCCCAAACGGGTCGCTTTGCATCGAAATGATTCGGAGGAAACTGGCAATGAGCAAACATGCCTTGAAGGAAGTTCCATCGAAAGGTCACGACTACATCACCCCCCACTGGCATGAGAATGCTGAAGAGATCCAGAAGTTCGGTACCGTTGTTCCGGATCTGCCCATCGGCATCGATGAAAAAGCGCGCACCCAGATCTGTGAGCGCCTGAACCTCCTGCTCGCTGATACGGCCAGCCTCCGCGACCTTTATAAGAAATCGCACTGGCAGGTGAGCGGCCCTACTTTCTACCAGCTTCACCTGCTCTTTGATAAGCATTTTGGAGAACAGGTCGAACTGGTGGATCTGCTGGCCGAGCGCATTCAGACTCTGGGCGGCGTCAGCGTCGCCATGGCCCACGATATCGCCGAGCTTACCCGTCTCAATCGCCCTCCGCGCGGTCGCGAAGAGGTCCCGGTACAGATTTCGCGGTTGCTTGAAGCACACGCGCTTATCCTGAAAGACGCGCGCGACTTCGCCAAGAAGGCTGCCGATCTGGGCGACGACGGAACAAACGATATCCTGGTCAGCAACATCATTCGCACCAATGAATTCCAGGTCTGGTTCATTAGCGAGCACCTGGTCGAGATGCCCCTCGTCCATGCGAAGTAATTGGGCTGACTAAGGCCTGCTAACAGGCTCTGGCCGCGCATCGAACGGAGAAAAAGATCAGTTCCCCCGAACCGCGGGCCGGGTCGCAAAAGCGAACCGGCCCATTTTCTTTTGCGACGAATCGTTTTTCGCCACTGCACATCTTCTCTATAGTCAGAGATAATTAGACTGATGTAACTGCCACTGAGGGTCCCTCGCGATGCCGATCGCGCTTAGTTTGTTTCTCAAATATGCCTATTTGATTCTCTTTCTCTGGGTGCTCGTCGAGCAGCTTGGGGTTCCGATACCCAGCGTGCCTCTGCTGCTCACCGCGGGCACGCTTACGGCAACCCACCGGTTGAGTTTGCCGCTTGTACTGATTTTCGTGGTGCTCGGCAGCCTGGTGAGCGACAGCATCTGGTATTTGCTGGGTAAAAGGTACGGTGGAGGCGTAGTCAAGCTCTTGTGCCGTCTCTCGATGGAGAGCTCGACCTGCGTGCGCCGCACGGAAAATTACTTCACTAAGCACGGAGCCGGCGCTTTAGTGCTGGCCAAATTCATCCCCGGACTTGGCTCCGTAGCCGCGCCGATCGCCGGGCAAACCGGCATGCAATATCGCTTCTTCGCCGTTTTTGACACAGCCGGAATTCTTCTCTGGGCCCTTGCTTTTACCCTCAGCGGACGCTTTTTCGGAGACGTCCTGAAGCGAAACCCGGATGCCCTCCAATGGGTGGGACATTTTGCCTTTCTGCTCTTCGCGCTCCTGCTGCTCGGCTTTTTTATCTGGCGCTCTTTCCGGCAGAGAGCCTTCCTGCGCGAAATCTCGATGGCCCGTCTCGAGCCACAGGACTTGAAGACCATGCTCGACAGTGAACTGCCTGTCTATATCGTCGATCTGCGCCACCCGCTCGACTACCTCCCCGATCCGCGAACCCTGCCCGGCGCCATTCTCCTTTCCCCGGATACGCTTGTTCAGCTGTCCGATGAGATTCCCCGCGACCGCGATGTGGTGCTCTTCTGCACCTGCCCCAGCGAGGCCACGGCGGCCAAGATGGCTCTGACCATTCGCAAGCTGGGCGTCGACCGGGTCCGTCCGCTGCGCGGCGGCTTCGATGAATGGAAGCGGCTCGGCTACCCGCTGGTGGAGATCCCGCCCCAGGCCGCCTAGCTGGGCTGCATCTTTCACCAAAGATTCGACCCAACTCTCTCCCTTCTTGTGCTAACTTCCAGAGACGCGCAATAGAGCGCATTTGAATAGGAAATGGAGCGATGGCCTGGACCGAGGTATATTCCTGCGACGTTTGCGGCAAGGCGAAGAGCGAGGAGGCTGGCGACTGGTGGCTGGCATGGAGCGAGACACTCTCGCCCACACCCAGCGATCCACAGCAGCCGGTTCTGAAAATCACCCCATGGAATAGTTTTCTCTCCCACGACGTCAAAGCCAAGCACCTGTGCGGCGCGCGTTGTGCGCAAACCATCATGGACCGCTGGATGCTCGCCCGGAATGAAGAGCCCAACGACTAAGAGCCGATCCTCGGCTTGCTGCTCTAATTCATCGCCGCCGCATTACTATGAAGTGTTGCGCTCCTGACCGGAGGTCACACCGGAGAACAGACTGGAGAGCCGGGGAAGATCATTGGCATACGACGACCTGAGAGCCTGGATCAAAGCGCTGGATAAGGCTGGCGAGCTTAAACGCATCAAGCAAGAAGTCGATCCCATCCTTGAAATCGCCGAAATCACCGACCGCGCCTCGAAATCCGGCAAGAAAGGTGGAACCCCCGGCGGTCCGGCCCTGCTTTTCGAGAACGTCAAAGGCTATCCCGGCTCCAGCGTCCTGATGAATCAGTTCGGCAGCGAGCGCCGCATGCGGCTGGCACTCGAAGTGGATTCTCTGGACGACATTGCCGGCCGCATCCGCGCATTCATGGAGGTCAAGTCGCCCCAGGGTTTCCTTGAAAAGTTCAAGATGCTGCCCATGCTTGCCGAAGTCGGCAGCTTCTTTCCCAAAACCATTCCCGCAAAGGACGCAGCCTGCAAGGAAGTCATTCACCGCGAAAACTTCAACTTGCTCGACTTTCCCATCCTGCAATGCTGGCCGCTCGACGGAGGCCGCTTCATCACCCTGCCCTGCGTCGTCACGCGCGACCCCAAGACCGGCAAACGTAACATGGGCATGTACCGCATGCAGGTTTACGACGGTCAGACCACCGGCATGCACTGGCAGCGCCAGAAGAACGCGGCGGAGCATCTCCGCGAACGCCTGCGTATTGCCTCAGGGCCATCCGCCGCCGCGCATGTTCACGCCATGGCGGAAACCGCCGGAGGCACCACGAACATCGCGCTTGGCAACGTGAAGGACGACCGCCTGGAAGTCGCCGTGGCCATCGGGACAGATCCCGCAACTACCTTTTCCGCCATCGTCCCTGCGCCGCCCGAGGTTGAAGAATTCATCATCGCCGGATTCCTCCGCCAGAAGCCGGTCGAGCTGGTCAAGTGCGAAACCGTAGACCTCGAAGTCCCGGCGCACGCGGAGATCATCCTCGAAGGCTACGTGAAGCTGGACGAGCTGCGCACCGAAGGCCCCTTCGGCGACCATACCGGCTTCTACACCCTCGAGGAGGAATACCCCGTCTTCCATCTCACCTGCATCACCCACCGCAAAGATCCCGTTTATTCCTCCACGATCGTAGGCAAGCCTCCCATGGAAGACGCCTGGATGGGCAAAGCCGTAGAGCGCATCTTTCTCCCGCTCATGCGCCTCACTCTGCCTGAGATCGTCGACATCAACCTGCCCGTCGAGGGCGTCTTCCACAATCTCATGATCGTCTCGATTCGCAAGAGCTACGCGGGCCAGGCGCGAAAGGTCATGAACGGAATCTGGGCTCTCGGCCAGGCCATGTTCACCAAGTGCATCATCGTCGTCGATGAGGATTGCGACGTTCAGGACATCGGGGAAGTCACGCTGCGCGCGACCAACAACATCGATCCCGAGCGCGACATCCAGTTCATCCTCGGGCCAGTCGATTCTCTCGACCACGCCTCCCGCATGCCCAACTACGGCAGCAAGATGGGTATCGACGCCACCCGCAAGTGGGCCGCCGAAGGCTTCACGCGCCCCTGGCCTCCCATGATCGAGATGGACACCGCAACCAGGGCCCGAGTAGATGCGATCTGGAAGACGCTGGGCATCGAGTGAAAAATGGCATTTATAAATGGCAATGCCATTTTTTTGTGGCATCATTGATTCATATGCATGTCAAGATCGATCAAGCGGGAAGAATTGTGCTGCCGAAGCCTGTTCGCGACCGTATGGGGCTGCACAAAGACAGCGAACTGGAATTGGAAGAAACCGCAGAGGGGATCATGCTCAAACCGGTTGAGCAGGAACCCTTATGGAGACGAGAGAATGGGCGATTGGTGTTTATTGGTCGTCCGGTAGGGAAAGTCAATTGGGACCGCATCGTCGACGAAGATCGCGAAGCGCGCATGCGAAAGATCGGCGGCTGGTGAAAGTCTACATCGACACAAATATTGTCGTCGCCGAAACTGTGAAGGATCATATCCACCACGCTAATGCTGCTGGTCTTTTTCGTCAGATCCAGCTTCGGCAGTGGACGCCTGTGATTTCCGCTCATGGGCTGGCAGAGATTTATTCAGTTCTAACGGGGGCGCCCCACAAGCCGCGCCCCACTCCCGCCGCCGTTGGACAGATGATTGAGGAAAACGTTCTTCAAACCTTCGAGATCGAAGCCCTGACACGCAATGACTACAAGAAGATCATCCACGAATGCGCGGCTCTGGGCTGGACTGGCGGCCGCGTGTACGATGCCATCCACATTCATGCCGCGCGCAAGGCTCAGTGCAGCAGGATTTACACCTTCGATATCCACGATTTCCGCCAGCTGGCGCCTGACCTTCTCGATCGCATTTTCTCACCGTGATCAAAACGCGCGTGAATTCCATCTGGGAGAAGCTGGAGCTGGATTAGCGCAACTAGTGTATACAGGACGAGTAGATCTTCAGGCCAAGGACACGCCGCTTGCCTCTGCTCGCACGCCGCTCTCCCGTACACCTGCTGTTGGCAATAGTCATTCTGGCTGGAATTCTTCCGGGCGGAATTGTTCACGCGCAGGCCGTTCTCCCGGTACCTTCAGGCCACTTCGGTTCAAGCCCGCGAAGCTGGTCGGTCTTCACGGAGTACTCACCCAACTCCAGTCACATCTTTCTAGGCGATACGAATCAGCGGGAATTCATTACGCTCGGCGCGTCATTTACACAGCGCCTCTTCCGGAACCGCATCTGGGCACTCGATTACAGGGCAGAAATCCGTCCGCTGATGGTCGAAAGCGATCCCGCGATCAACCAGCTGACCTTTCATGTGACAGGGCAAGACGACGAAGTCGACAACCTTCCGCGTAAGTATCCGGTTCTGAATCCCATAAATCCGTTGCTGATGTATCAGATTTATGTGCCATACTCAGCAACCCCACTAACCGTTGTCGAAACCGGACGGTATACTCGCCGCTGGACTTATGTTGGAGGTCTCAGCCCAGCAGGACTTCAGGCAAGATTCCTCCCACACTCCCGTATCCAACCTGTTCTCACACTGATGACCGGCTTCACCGTTTCCCCGCGCGATATTCCGACGTTCGATAGCTCTGCATTCAATTTCACCTTCTCATTCGGAGCCGGGATTGACTTTTTCCGAACCTCGACCCGCGCAGTGCGACTCGAATACCGACTCCATCACCTTTCGAATGCCGGGACCGGAGCCACAAATCCCGGCATCGACTCGCAGATGATCCATCTCGGGTACTCGTGGGGTCGATAGCCTCTTACTCCGCCGCCTTCACCTCGATCCGGGCTTCTTTATCTTCCGCGCTGACCGGACGATAGCTGCCCGCATTTCAGCTACCCGCTTCTTAGCCGTATACTGTTCCCATGTCGATCGTGCGCAACATTGCCGCCATCAGCAAAGGCATGAGCATTACCTTCCGCGAGATGTTCCAGCCGACCGAGGTTGAGAATTACCCTGACGGTCCCGGACCCAACCGTGGTGCGGTGTTGCAGGAGCGTTTTCGCGGTGCGCATGTGCTGCAGCGCGACGAAAATGGCCTCGAAAAATGTGTTGCCTGTTTTCTCTGCGCAGCGGCCTGCCCATCGAACTGTATCTACATCGAAGCCGCCGAGAACACCGCTGAACAGCGCATCTCCAGCGCCGAGCGTTACGCCAAGGTCTACAACATCGACTACAACCGCTGCATCTTCTGCGGATACTGCGTCGAAGCCTGCCCGACCGACGCCATCACCCACGGCCACGGCTTCGAGCTGGCCAGCCTGAACGCAACCAGTCTGGCTATGCGCAAGGAAGACATGCTGGTACCCACCGTCGGAATGCCCGGCGAACTGGCTGCTCAGTCGGATTCCACCAAGTAAATCCACAGCGTCCTCCAGGCTCGGGAGCCGAGCCTACTGCGTATTTTGCCCCCTTCCCGGGCCACTATCTGTCGATGCAGGAAATGCGCGGCTCTCCGCATCGACGCGGCAACGCCCTTCACGCCCGCTTCTCATCCCCGGGCCAAATACTCGGTAGTTTGAATTGGAGTAAGCTAGGCCAGCATGAGCAATCGGGCCCAAACCATCCTCCACGTGTGCAGCCGCGAGACCATCCTCGAACTGCGCGATCAGATTCTCAAACTCCACGGCTATCAGGTCGACTCAACGCTCTTGATTGGGCAGGGCCTCCAACTCGCGAC
>DATAQX010000174.1:0-4262 GCA_036264455.1 Silvibacterium sp.
GAGGCATCATTGTCGATGATGTATCCAATAGGATCAATCGCAGTTACATTTTGATGATTGAGGACGTTGAAGGCCTCGCCCAGCAGCTCGAAGGTGACGCGGTCGGTGAGATGCGTGCGCTTGGAGGCACGCACATCGAGATTGACGACGCCCGGGTAACGAAAGGTATTGCGGCCAACCTGTGGAATGAGATTGTCTCCACCGGAGCCGTTAAGGCTGGCACCGAGGCCACTGATGCGCGGGCCAGAACCGGCTCCGCCCAGGATGACGCCGGGATCATTGATGGCGACGCAGCCCGGACCGGATTGCAGATATTCTTGGTAGGAGCAGGAGGGCGCGGGGACGGCTCCGGTACTGCGCATGGAATAGGGCAAACCAGTTCGCCACTCGCCTGAAGTGCCCAGTGAATAGCCGTCGAGCAATGCGCCGGCGAAGCCTCGCAGCCGCCACGGCGTTTGTGCGACGACGCCGCCCGAGGCGCGCTGGCGCACATCAAAGTTCGAGGTTCCGTGTTCGAGCTTGACATCGGTAGGATCGTAGACGTCGTTGTTGTCGGCGAAGGTAGACTTGTTCTGATTGTCGTCGATCGCGTGCGAGTATGTGTAACCGGCATTGATACTTATGGCGCCTCCCAGGCGATGAGTGAGCCGCACGACTGCAGCTTGATAGCTGGCATTGGTCTCGCTGGTGATATCGGTGATGGTTCCATAGTTGGGATTGAGTCGCTGGTAAAAGAATTTACTGGTGTATGCGGCGCCCTTAATCGGGCCGAGATGCTGCAAATCTTCGATAGTGTAGTTAAGCACTCCGAGCGCGTTGAGATCGATGTTGGTGTCGATGAAGTTGGGCAACTCGTGAGCGTAGGAGCCCAGATAGGTTACTGTGAGCGCTGTACGGTAGCCGAGTTCCTGCTGCAGAGATAACTCGGTCTGATCGATCTGCGGGTTCTGGAAGTGTTTGTCGAAGTAGATCGCGTTGGGCGCGATGATGAGATGGGCATTGCTTGAGAAGACATAGGGAAAGGGCGGCGCGCCGGAATCGAGCGGGCGGAAGTAATAGCTGCGTTGGGCGTGCGCTGAGCCTGTCGCGGTGAGCGCGCTGTAAATAGTGGCGTTGGAGACACGGCCGTAGTAGATGCCGTATCCGCCGCGCAGAACCGTGCGGCCAGAGCCGAAGATGTCCCAGGCGAAACCGGCGCGCGGACCGAAGTTATTGCGGTCGTGAGGCATGACGGCGGTTTGAGGAATGTCCGAGTTCGCAACGAGCTTACTGGGATTGGGCAGGTCCTCGTATTCGTAACGGACGCCGAGTGAAAGCATAAAGCGGCGTGCGAGCTTCCAGTCGTCGGCGAGGAAAGCTGCATAGTCAGCGGTGTTGAAGGTCCAGGAAGGCTCTCCGATGGCCTGTTCGTAATACGAATAACAGGGGGCGACACCGACGCCGGTGGCAGTTCCGTCGCAGTGGTTGGGCGCTAAAAGGTCGGAGACGAAGTTGAGGATGCTCGAGTAGGAATATGCCCCGGCCTGGTTGTTCAATCCACTGATTGAGTCGGTGACATAGTTGTAGTCGTAACCGAATTTGATGGCATGCTTGTGGTGAATCCAGGTAACGGCATCGATGAATTGCTGGCGCGTCTCGTCGGGATACTGCGGCTTGTCGAGTGAGGATCGCGTGCCGAAGGTGAGTCCCGCGCTGCGGTCGACGGAAATCTGCGGTGCGAGCCCAAGGTTATTGGTGGCGAATTGCTGCTCAAAGGCCGTAGGCGTGCTCGTTAGCTGCGCGAGCAGTTCGCGGCTGTGTTGATAACGTGCGCTGTTGAGCAGGTTGGGCGTGAGGAAATACTCCCAGCCGATGACAGCGGCGTCGGAGCTGGTACGGCTGGTGCCAAAGCTGCCAATACCGTACGGGTCGGATGTTTGCGTGGCCACGCCATTGAGTGCGGTGCGGCGCATGGAGTTGTATTGAAAGACGAGATGATTGCGGTTGTTGGGGCGCCAGTCGATCTTGGGGAAAGCGATGAACTGACGTGAGTTGCGCGGGACATTTCCAAGCAGGCCGTTGAGATCGCTGAGTACGTTATTCCATGAGATGAGAGCCGCGGCGGGGCTTTGGCCGATGCGTCCGGCAAGCGTCTGGATGGTCTGTGCGGAGGGTGGTGCGAAGAAGGCCGCGGGCTCATTGGCGCGAGCGATGCCGGGGAAATCGCGCTGATGCTGATCGTAAGCAAAGAACCAGAATAGCTTGTCGCGGCGGATGGCTCCCCCGGCGGCGAGGCTCCATTGCATGCGGGCGTCGGGCGGTTTGTAAGGGACGCTGACATACTGGCCCAGCGAGGTGCGCTCAGTGAGCGTGGTGTAGGCGTTGGCTGCACCCCAGGCCGCATTGCGATCGTAGAAAGATGCCTGCCCGTGCAGGCGGTTGCTGCCGCTTCTGGTGACGGTATTGATGACGCCGCCAGCAGCATGCCCGTATTCCGCGGAGAAGTTCGAGGTATTCACCTGAAACTCGCTGATAGCTGACTGCGCAGAGGAGTATCCGTTGCCGCTGCTGCCGCGTTCCCGGCCTAGAAAAGCCAGATTGTGGTCCGTGCCGTCCATGGTGATGCTGTTCATCAACGGGCTGAGGCCCCGGAAGGTGAGGGCATGGTCGTCATCGCCCGGGCTGGGCGCAGAACCTGCGGAGAGCGCGGCAAGACCAGACCAGTGATTGCTGCTGCTGGGCAGGCTGTCGAGAGCCTGCTGATTGACGTTGCTGCTTACGGCTGGTGAAAGATCGGGCTGTGGCGTGTGGTCATTCGCATGGACTGCGTTGTCGCTCCAGACAAGGCTGAGTTTTGGAGCGAGCAAGGTCACTCGACCGACCTCGACGATCACACTGTCCGTCTTCCAGGTGGCGAGACCGGGCGCGTTGACGCGGACCGAGTAGGTTCCGGGAGCGAGTTCCGCGAAACGGAAGTTGCCGTTGCGGTCGCAGAACGTCTGGCTTTGACTGCCAGTGCCGGTGTTGCGCAGTGTAACTAGCGCGGCAAAGAGACGGCCACCGCTGTCAGATACCTGCCCGGCTATGGAGCCACCGGTGCCAGACTGCGGCGCGGCGAAATGGAAAGCGACGGAGAGAAGAAGCAGGAGCAGCGGAATCCAGGACGGACGCAGAAAGCCATGCCGATCGTTCATAGGACTTCTCCCAGGCACAAACGCGATCCGGTTTCGAGATAAAAGCGGCCCCGCCTTTCAATTTTCGACAAGACCGCCGAGATGGAACCACAGCATGAAATCGCAACAAACCACTCCCGAGGCGCGGATGAGTGCAGAGTGCCGCGCCATCGGGAAATGCGTCTGCACTACGTGGCGCAGACGCGTTTCCCAAGGTTGCCGAGCGCGACGCATGCAGAGACGTGGGGGCGTCTGTGCATAAGACTTGCTCTTGAATCCCTGGAATGGTGAATGAAGAGTAATCGATTCGCTAAAATAGAAAAGACAAATGTTCATCGATGAGGCAAAAATTCGGGTCAAGGCCGGTGACGGAGGTAATGGTTGCATGGCCTTCCGGCGGGAAAAGTTCGTTCCACGCGGTGGACCCTCAGGTGGGGACGGCGGCCGCGGCGGCGATGTGATCATGGAATCGACCCAGCGCCATAACACCCTGATGTATTTCCGCTTCAACCCGGAACACAAGGCAGAACGCGGCGAACACGGCATGGGATCGAACTGCACGGGACGCGAAGGCAAAGACGTCGTGCTGAAGGTTCCGGTGGGCACGGAGCTCTATGACGCCGAGACAGGCGAACTGGTGCACGACTTCACACGTCCCGACGAGCGAATCGTAATTGCCAAGGCAGGACGCGGCGGCCGCGGCAACCAGCACTTTGCCACGCCCACCCATCAGGCTCCGCGCGAGCATGAGCTGGGAAGGCCGGGCGAAGAGCGGGTCTATCGCCTCGAGCTGAAAGTATTGGCCGATGTGGGGCTGGTGGGTTACCCCAATGTGGGCAAGTCGACGCTGATCTCGCGCATCTCAGCGGCGAAGCCGAAGATCGCGGATTATCCTTTTACGACTCTTGAGCCGAATCTTGGGGTGGTCTCGATCGGCGAGGCTCCGCATGAAGAAAGCTATGTGGTCGCAGATATTCCGGGGCTAATTGAGGGTGCACACCTGGGTGCGGGGCTGGGCGTGCAATTCCTGCGGCACATTGAGCGGACGCGCGTGCTGGTACATCTGGTGGATGTATCGGATGCCAGCGGGCGGCCCGATCCGGTGGAAGA
>DATAQX010000194.1:0-5201 GCA_036264455.1 Silvibacterium sp.
CCATCTCATCACTTCGTCAATTGAGCATCATGCGGTCCTGCATGCAGCCGAACGGCTTCGCGAGCGAGGCATCGAGGTAACGTTTCTGCCCGTGTCGAGAGAAGGCAGAGTCGATCCCGACGATATCCGGCACGCCTTGCGTCCGAACACTAAACTGATCAGCGTGATGATGGCGAACAATGAGACCGGCGTCATCCAGCCGGTAGAAGAAATCGGCCGCATCGCGGAGGAATCCGATATCTGGTTCCACACTGACGCGGTGCAGGCGGCCGGCAAGCTCCAGATCGACGTCAAGGCCATCGGCTGTGACCTGTTGAGCATCTCCGGACACAAGATGCACGCACCGCAGGGCACCGGTGTCTTGTATGTGCGGCGGGGAACGCACATCGAGCCGCTCTTCTTCGGGGGCGCGCATGAGCGTCAGCGCCGCGCTGGGACGGAGAACGTCGCCGGCATTGTCGGTTTGGGCCGAGCGTCGGAACTCGCCGCCGTCGCTCTCAAGGACGGAACAATGGACCACGTTGCAGGTCTTCGCGATCGGCTGGAACAGGGCATCCTTGCTCGAGTGGAAGATTGTGCGATTAATGGAGCAACAGCCCTGAGCGGTTTTCCCAATCGAGACTCTCGCGTACCCAACACCACCAACCTTCAATTCGACAATCTCGAAGGAGAAGCTCTGGTTATCGCTCTTGACCTCAAGGGACTCGCCGTCTCCGGCGGATCGGCATGCATGTCGGGAGCCACCGAGCCATCGCACGTGCTCACGGCCATGGGACTCGTTTCGACCCGCGCCCGCGCCAGCCTGCGCTTCAGCCTCACCAAGCTGAACACAGAAGACGAGGTAGACGCGGCTCTCGAACTCGTGCCCGCCGCGGTCACCCGCCTGCGCGAGCTGGCGCCGGTGAACGCTGGCACGCTGGGTTAAGTCCGGTTTCTACTGTCATACTGGATAGAGAGTGAATAAGAGCTACAACAACACGATCGCCATCGCCATGTCTGGAGGGGTGGACTCCTCAACGGTTGCGGCGATGCTCAAGGACGAGGGCTATGAGCTTGTCGGCCTGACACTGCAGCTATGGAACCAGCGCCGTCTGGCAGGCCACGAGGGCATGCCGGAGCAGGTGCAGGGGCGCTGCTGCTCCATCGACGACGTATATGATGCGCGCCGCGTCGCCGAGACGCTCGGCATCCCCTACTATGTGGTGAACGAGCAGGAGCGCTTCGAGCGCGATGTAGTGCGGCCGTTTGTCTCGGAGTACCTTGCCGGACGGACGCCGATTCCCTGCTCGCTGTGCAACAACCATCTGAAGTTCGACCAGCTTTTGGTGCGCGCACGGCAGATTGGCGCAGACCGCATCGCCACCGGACACTATGCGCGCAATGAGTACGACCCGCTGCGCAACCGCTGGATCCTGAAGCGCCCTGCCGACCTGAGCAAGGATCAGACTTACTTCCTCTTCGGCCTGACCCAGGAGCAGCTTTCACGAACCCTCTTTCCTCTGGGCAACTACCGAAAGCCTGAGGTGCGCGAGATTGCCGCCCAGCATGGGCTGGCGCTTGCTGCCAAGCCCGATTCGCAGGAGATCTGCTTCATTCCGGGAGGCGACTACAAGCAGTTCATCGACGCCTATCTCGACGAGCAGGGCGAGCAGATTCCGGACACCGCCGGAGAACTCGTAACCACGTCGGGTGAAGTGATCGGCCATCACGGCGGCATTCATAACTTCACCGTGGGCCAGCGCAAGGGACTGGGCGTCTCCTCGCCGAATCCGCTCTATGTGTTGCAGATCGATAACGCCGCTCACCGCGTAACCGTGGGCAGCGGCGCTGAAGCCACTTCTCAGACGGTGCGCGCGAGAGAGTTGAACTGGATCTCCATCCCCGAACTCACAGGCGAGATGCGCGTGCGCGTTAAGATTCGTCATCGACATGAACCGGCATGGGCAACGCTGCGCAGGACCGGATCGGATGAGGTGGAAGCCACATTCGACGAACCTCAGCGTGCGGTTACGCCGGGCCAGGCAGCCATGTTTTTTGATGGCGATGAAGTAGTTGGCGGCGGCTGGATCGCTTAAGAGGCTCTTCTTTACTCACCAAAATCATCCCCGGCTGTGCCCGGTTCCGCCTCTTTGCGGCGCATCACGTCCACACCGGCCTTGAGACCGGCAAACAGTGCGGAAAACCAGCGGACTGGCGCCGCAGCCGCCTTGTGAACGGCCTTCGTTGCATTGGCCGCCGAGTCCAGACCAGCGGTCAATATTTCGTCGACCCGGGCAGCCTGGACAGAAGTTTTGTCGAGCAGATCGTCAACCGTCTCGCTGACGTGGCTCGCCTGATGACGCAGGGCGTGGCTGGCCTCGACGAGATTGGCAGAAGCAATCTTCAGCTTTGGAGAGACGTCATCGAGCAAATCGCGTGCGATGACAATGGTGGGGAGTGCTTGCTGTTTTATCCCCTCGGTTGCTTCACGCAGCTTGCGCGCAGTACGCTTGACGGCAAAGAAAATGGCAAGCAGTATAAAGGCCTGCAGCAGGACGCCAATAGCAGTGGCAAGCGTTAAAATTATGTAGTAAATCGGTGGTACTTGCGCTGACATGGCCGCTCCCGATTAGCGTATCCGCCGTCGTTCCTCCGCCGTTATTCCCGGATCTGAGGTTGAATCTGTCTCGACTAAGCTATTTGGGCTCGTTGCCGCTCGCATTTACGTTCTGGCGATAGGCTTCCTTGCCAGCGTCTACAGCCGCTGAGAGCTTCTCTGTCTGTTCGCTGACAAACTGCCGCCCCTCGCTGACAAAATCGTCCCACTGCGCGCGGCTGCGGTCGATATATTCTTTGCCGCGGTCGACATATTCACTTACCTGCACCTTGCTGCGATCGACAAACTGATTCATCTGCTCGGCGGCTTCGCGCGAGCGTTGGCGTAGATACTCAGTTCCTTCGCGCGCGCTGTTCGCAATGTCTTCGCGCGTCTCCTTGCCGGCTTTGGGCGCATAGAGGACGCCGATGAGAGCGCCGACCCCGAGTCCGGCCAGAAACCAACTGAACCCGCTTGATGATGAATTTTCTTCTGACATAGTGTTTTTCTCCTTGAGGTTACCGCGAGAGCTGCTGGAGCTTCACAGGAAGACCGGATGGTACCAGATGGAACCCTGTACAGCAACTTCCCATGTCTCGTGGTTGGATGCCGCGTGAAGGCCCCATGCTGCCATAAAAACCGCGCTTCCCGTCGCGAGCTGCGCAATGCGGTCACGATTGGTGGGCGGACCCGTTCAGGCCTGCTTCTTCGTCCAGAGCGCGGGATCGATGTCAGGGAAGATGTCGTCGCGCGCTTCGATCTCCGTGAGGCGCTTTTCTGCTTTGGAATCGAGCGCACCCGTGGCGGCAAACTGATCCCACGCAGCGCTTACATCCCGGAACTGCTCCAGATGAGTGTTGAAGCGCTTGATGGCGTAATCGGCCGCAGCTTCCGTCGTGATCAGGAACTGCCAGTCGGAGGATTCAAGCAGCAGCAGCTCGCGGCAGAGTTGTCTGACGATTCGCTCGCCCAGCCCTCCGTCCTTCCACTTGCCCTCGGTCACAACATCGCGCACTTTCGCTTCGGCGGGATAAATGTGTGTCCAGGTAAAGGCGGTGTCTGGGTTGAGCCAGACCTCGTTGGTGCCGTTCTTGCCCCAGGAGCCTTCCTGCAGGCTCAGGTAACCGGGGGAGGGGTGTTTCTCCAGGTAAGCGCCGCAGGTGGTCAGATTGATCGGCACGTCTTCGCGGGCAAACGCGCGAGCAACGTGCTCCAGCCACAGGGGTCCCTCGTACCACCAGTGTCCAAAAAGCTCGGCATCGAAGGGCGAGGTCAGAATTGGCGGCTGATCTTCGCTCAGGCTGTCCTTGAGTGCTGCGTAAACGACCGTGACGAAGTGTTCGGCGTGGTCGCGGGTGCGGGCCGCGGCAACCTCCGGGTAATACGGGGTCTTGAGGGCGAGATCGGCCTTAACGTGCGTGACCTGCCAGTAGCGATGGCCGCCGGGCCAGCGCTTCTTGTGGAAGTCGAGGTAGTTGCCGTCGCCGGGATAGCCCATATCTCCGCTCCAGACCTGGACGCCTGTTTTAGGATCGCGAGGAAAGGCGGATACGGGATGGTCATGCGCCAGTGGACCATCGACATAATAAGAGCGATAGAAGGCGCTGCTCTCGGTTAAGGAAACCTCAAGGGCGGCTGCTGCACCAACAGGGCCTCCCGCGGTCTTGAGCTCGTATGGAGTGAAGAGCACGGACTCTTCAATGAGATGGGTATCGACGAAGAAGAACTCAATCCCGCCCTCGGCGATGACTTCCTCCACACCGATGCGGTAGAAGGGCGCCCACGGGCCGGTGCTGCCTTCGGGAGTGACGGGAGTCTGCCAGAGGCCGGCAGGGCGATAACCACACTCCGGAGCCCAGATGCCGCGAGGATGGCGGCCGAGATGGCGCTCGTGCGTGGCGACGCCCGTCTTGACCTGGGCAATGCAGCTCTCGTCGGTGCCCAGCAGAGGCATGTAGCCGTGGGTAGCGCCGCAGGTGATGATCTCGATGAGGCCGGCATCATTGAAGTGCCGGAAACCCTTGATGATGTCGCCATCGAGAGCCTCGAAGTCATGGAGCGCCTGCAGGAAGAAGTCGCGCCAGTAGACGGCGGTTTCGGCGAAGTGTTGCTCGCCGCCCTGGCGGAAGTAATTCTCGTCTTCCAGTGCGGAGAGGATCTTGCGCTTCAGATATTCGGGAAATTCAGTCTTGAAGGTAGGGTGCGCGAGCTGCTCAAGCAGAATGGGCGAAAGATTGACGTTAGCATTCAGCGCGATGCCGTCACGCTCGAGGTTCCCAAGCACGCGCAACAGCGGTAGATAAGTTTCAGCCGCGGCTTCAAGCAGCCATTCCAGCCCATGTGGCCAGGTGCCGTGATGAACGACGTACGGTAGATGAGCATGCAGAGTAAAAGTAAGGTAGCCTTGCGGACGTCCATTCTTCATCGGAACGCTCTTTTCCTCTCGAGTTAGTGCCTGAAAGTCGGGCCTCGGAAGTTATTGCTCCCGTTCTTGTTCCGGCGGGGCTTCAGTTGGAATCCTGATTCGATTTGAAGACGTGCGAGTCAAGCGGATGGTTCGTCTTATGAAATGTGGCTGGCCATCCGGTCGTTCTGGAGACTTCAGTTTACACGGAGTTTCTTAATC
>DATAQX010000229.1:0-8462 GCA_036264455.1 Silvibacterium sp.
GCGATCGACGCCGTGCTGCTGACGCATGCGCACATGGATCATCTGAATTTTCCTTCACTACGCAAGATCATTCGCCATACGCGCAGGTTGTCCGGAAGGGCTCCGATGGCGATTGTGCCAGGAGGAGTGGAAGACCTGGTAAACAATCTGGGCTTTGCGGATGTGCTGCGAACGCGGTGGTGGGAATCGGTAAAGGTTGGCTCAGTAGAGATCACGATGACTCCCGCGCAGCACTGGGGCGCACGAATGATTCATGACACGCATCGCGGCTTTGGTGGTTATGTTCTACGGCACGGCCATAAATCTGTTTATCACTCGGGCGACACGGGCTATTTCGCGGGTTTCAGAGAAGTTGGCGAGCGGTTGACTCCAAATATTGCACTGTTGCCGATTGGGGCGTACCGGCCGGACGGTTTTCGCAAAGTGCATACGAGTCCGGATGACGCGGTACGAGCATTTCTCGATCTTGGCGCGCAGCGAATGATTCCCATGCATTATGGCAGCTTTCGCCTGTCAGAGGAACCAATGGATGAGCCGCTGCCACGATTGATGGATGCAGCAATCCGGGCTGGAGTGGGGGACAGAGTGATTGCCCTGGGCGAAGGCGAGACGAAAAACTTCGCCTGATTCCGACTGCAAACGAGGCAATAATGAAATCGTTTTCGCCGGCGTTTCTTTGCTGTATATTCCTTTGAGGATAACGATAACAGTGCAAGGCGACTGCTACCTTGCGGATGATCGGTTTCTAGTCCTCACTAAATTGTTCTTATGGCAAACGATCGGGAACAAAACTACACCATCGGTGTAGACCTGGGTGGAACCAATCTGCGAATCGCAGCTTATACGCGCGCCGCAGGATTGCTGGAAACGATCCTTCTCCCAACCCGCCTCGCAGCAGGGCGAATTGCCGTAGTGGAAGATCTGTGCGGCGCGGTCTGCGATCTAACGAATCGATTTTCACGGCGATTTGGCCTTACTGGAATTGGCGTTGGAACTCCAGGGCCGCTGGAGTTGCCGGCAGGGCGATTGCACAATCCTCCAAACCTGCCTGGGTGGGATGGATTCGACCTGCGCGTCGAACTCGAAACGCGGTTGAAGCAGACAGTGATTGTGGAGTCCGACGCAAACCTGGCCGCGCTGGCGGAATGTCTGCTGGGTCGCGGTCTGACGATGGGTCTCGATTCACTTTGCATGCTCACACTGGGCACGGGTGTTGGTAACGGTATCATTCTTAACGGAAAAGTCTGGGATGGAGCCGCGGGCATGGCAGGCGAGGCAGGACACGCGACGATCTATCCGGACGGACCGTTATGTCCTTGCGGAAACCACGGCTGTCTGGAGATGTATGCATCGGCGACAGCGGTAGTGCGAACGGCGAATCAACGAATCGCCGCCGGAACGGCTCCGGCTCTGGTCGGACACACGTGGTCGGCACGCACGCTTGCGGAAGCCGCCTTCGACGGCAATGCCGATGCGAGACAGATCTACACGGACGCGGGACACGCGCTTGGAATTGGCCTGGCGGCGCTGGTGAATACTTTGAACCTGCCGCTCTATGTGGTCGGCGGCGGCCTGGTGCAGGCCTGGGAGCTGCTGAAGCCCGCGATCTTCGAGGAATTGCATCATCGCAGCTATGTTTACCGGTTAACCGAACCGGGGAGCCCGGTTGCAAACAATAATCCCAAAGGCACGACTCACGTGCTACCAGCCGAACTGGGTCCGGACGCAGGATTGCTCGGAGCATGTATTCTTCCTTTCACTGCAGATGATCGAAGTTTGGTTGACGTCGAGGGGTAAACACACTACATGCGGCTGAACTACTACCTGGTAAAAGGCACCCTCGTGGGCGCGCTCGGGGGCCTGCTCTTCGGCTTCGATACCGCCGTCATTTCAGGCACGACACACCAGCTTACTGAGGTCTTTCATCTGACACCCAGCGGCCTGGGAACCACGGTATCGATTGCGCTGGTGGGAACGATCATCGGCGCAATCTCTGCAGGCGAACTGGGGCAGAAGCTGGGAGGACGCGACGCATTGCGTATCATGGCGATGCTTTATGTCGTCTCAGCCCTGGGTAGTGCGCTTTCCTGGAACTGGCCTTCACTCCTCTTCTTCCGATTCATCGGTGGACTTGGCATCGGTGGCTCTTCCGTCCTGGGACCTGTTTATATCGCCGAGCTTGCTCCGGCCAAGTGGCGCGGTCGCCTGGTTGGTCTCTTTCAAATCAACATAGTCATTGGCATTCTGCTGGCCTACGCGTCCAACTTCATCATCGCAAGCCTGAACCTGGGTGCAGCCCAGTGGCGCTGGCAGCTGGGAGTGGCTGCAGCTCCGGCTATTTTATTTCTCATTCTGCTGTATGCCATTCCACGCAGCTCACGGTGGCTGGTAACGCAGAGGCGCATCGATGAAGCGCGGGAAGTTTTGCGTCTGATGGGTTCGCCAGATTCCGAAGCAGAGCTGAAGGAGATTATCGATTCGATTCATCTGGAAAGATCGGTACGAGACGAGCCGCTCTTCCAGCGCAAATACGTGCGGCCGATCTTTCTGGCCGTCAGCATCGGGATGTTCAATCAGCTCTCGGGTATCAATGCCATTCTCTATTACGTGAATGACATCTTCTCCGCCGGCGGATTCAGTAGCCTGTCAGCGGACAAGCAGGCGGTGATTATCGGCGGGATGAACCTCGTGGCGACGCTGCTCGCCATGTCAGTCATTGATAAGCTGGGCCGTAAGACACTGCTTCTTATCGGCTCGGTGGGAACGGCGGTATGCCTCGCCGGGGTTGCTGCCATCTTCCTATCGCATAGCCGACAGGAAGATCTGGTCTGGCTGCTGGTTGGCTTCATCTTCTTCTTCGCCATCTCACAAGGTGCGGTGATCTGGGTTTACATCAGCGAAGTCTTCCCGACGCGAGTGCGGTCGAAGGGTCAGAGCCTCGGCAGTTCTTCACACTGGGTCATGAATGCGATTATCACGAAGGCGTTTCCGTCGATTGCGGCGATGTCCGCGGGGGCGCCATTCATCTTCTTTTCCGCAATGATGGTTCTGCAATTCTTCGTCGTGCTGGCGTTCTATCCGGAGACCAAGGGCGTGACGCTGGAGGCAATGCAGCGGCGACTGGGCATCGAATAAGACAGGGATTAGGGATTAGAAAGGCAGAAGCGCCTGCCTTGGGAATCAAAGCGCGACGATGGAGAGGCCGGGGATGAGACGAAAGTGGCGCACGTTCGTCGTGGCTACATCGAAGCCTAGTTGCAAGGCCGTGACCCCAATTACCAGATCTTCGAAAGCAATGACTATGCCCTGAGCCGCTTGCTGGCCTTCGATGCGGCCAACCATCCGTGCGGTTTCGACCGTGAAGGGATGCACAGGAACATCGCTGCACAGCCGGTCGATGAAGGCCATGCGTTGCTGTATGTCCGCGTCAGCCTTTGTACGATACGCGCCGTGTACGAGTTCAGCGATGGTAACGACGGACAGACCGATGTCTACCTCGCCATGCGCGGCCCGTATTTGTTCGAGGATTTGCCGGACAGTATGGCCACGACGCTCGGCAGCGATGACGACACTGGAGTCGAGGATCAGTCCCACGCAGGAGGATTCCAGGGCTTGCGATTGTTGACAATCTCCTCCACATCGGCGGCGAATCCGGGATCCAGGACAGGAGCCTCTCCGGTATCTTCTTCATGCTTCTTTGCCAGCGCGATGCACTCTGAGATGGAGCGGCGTGGCGGCACAGGTGTATGGATAACGGCCACAGGCAGCGTTCCATTTTCGATAACAATTTCGGCACCTGCGCGGACGCGGGCCAGCACAGCGGCGAAGTCGCGGGCCGCTTCGGCTTCCGAGATATGGATCGTTGCCATAGCCATGATGATAACTCGAATTGATTCTTCCTTTGCCGATAAGGTTCGCCCACTCAGCTCGGCCCCCACGAAGGTGGCCGTCCTGCTGGATACTTTGCATCACGGACACGGAGAGCGCAGAGTGTCATGGATCGTTGCTGTCAGCTACTTGATGTTGCGGCCGAGGGTAAAGCGCAGTCCTGTCCGAATGCTTGCGGGTAGAGAGGTGTAGCCGATGGGAGCGATGTGCTGCTGGCTGAGGTAATTGTCGACTTGTGCGTAATAGCTCAGCCAGGATGTGATGGGGAACGTGCCTCCAATGTCGAGCTTGGCGAAGCCGTGGTCGAGATTGCGGTTGGGAAGAAGCAGAGTATCGCCGAAGTTCAGATCGCTGCCCCCGAGGTATGTGGAATCATCTCCGCGACTGGAGAATGCGCCGGTGGCCACGAGGGTCATGTGTTTGCTGGTATAGGTGATTCCGGCAAAGCCTGTGTGTGGCGGGCGGCGGAAGGGACGCGCGCCCACCAGCGGCGAGTCATTACCTATGGGGATGGTGGGAAACGCGGGATTGAAGCTCGGCCCCACGGCGTCGGAGGAGAAGGATCGCTGCACCACGGCGTCGAGATATGTGTAACCGCCACGGATGAAAATGTTGCGTCCGATCCCGTATTCAACCTGACTTTCCATTCCCTGCGCGCGGAAGGCGAGTGAATTGAGGGTGAGCGAAAAGGCGCCTTCCTGCTCCAGAAACTGCTGAAGAGATTGCTGTTGCTCGGGCGTGAGATTCGGGAGGAGCGTAGGAACGAGGCTGGCGCCCACATATTCAATCTGATTGCCGAACTCGTTATGAAAATAGGTGGCGCGAAGGACGACCTTTTCATTGAAGAGGCTTTGCTCAACGCCGCCGTCATAGGAGCGCGACAATTCGGCACCGATGGGACGGATGCCATACTGGTTGACGGTGGATTGGCCGCCGTTGGCGAGCAGAAATGCGTAGAGTGAGCCGAACTGGTCGTCGATCGTAGGCTCTTTTACGCCCTTGGCGAAGTTGAAGTAGACTTTGGTTCCGTGGAAGATGCCTTTGCCGGGGCGGACGGCGTAGTATGCCACTCCGATCCGGGGAGTGCCCTCCGTACCGTAGAGCTGGTTCTTCTGGATTCCGCCACCCAGTGAGTAGAAGAGACGCTGCCTGAAATCGCCGTTTATCTCGAGCATGTAGTCGTAGTTAGTGCGCTCGAGGGTTTCGCTGAAGTCGTAGACCCATTCGTTTTCTGCTCCGCGCTCGTTTTCAAAGCGGAAGCCACCGACAATGGCCAGGTGAGGAGTGACGCTGTAATCCGTCTGGGCGTAGAGATTATCGCGGTTGGATACGAGGTCGATCGTATAGGGATAGATACCACCGAAATTCATGAGAGCCTGGCCGGCGGTGGAGAATCCATTTGCACCTTTAATGGTTACAAAATTGCCGAAGTAGTTGCCATCGATGAGATTGCCGGCTGGGTACCACTGCGTCGACTCTTCCCTCTTGCGCGCCATGCCGTAACGCACCAGGGCGTGCCAGAAATCGCTAAAGCTGTGGTCAATGGTTCCGGATAAGAAGATGTTCTGATCGGACTGTTTTCCGTCGTTGGCGATGCGGTTGAAGGCATAGGCGCCGGGCAGACCAGTGGCAATGTCCGCATTGCGGGCGGTGACGCGAATGGATGTGGAACCAGATGGGGCGTAACCGAGGTTCGCGACGGATGTGATGTTGTGGTATTCATCCATCGGAATGGAGTTCTTGGTCTGAAAGTCGACGAAGCCGCCATAGTAATCAAATTTGCGGAGCGTTCCGCCGAGCTGAACTTCATTCCGGTAGGTATTGAAAGAACCCACGTCACCCTCATAAAGCAAAGAGGGAAACGGGGTACTGCCGCGCGGCGTGGAGAAGGCGACGACGCCGGCCGCGGCATCGGAACCCCAGAGTACGCTGTTAGGCCCGCGGTAAGCCTCCACACTGGAGATGCCGGTGCTCGAGACGGTCGACAGGTCAAAACGCCCGCCTATGTCTTCCATGGGGACGCCGTCGAAAAGAATCTTGTTGGAGTCGGAGTTGCCTCCGCGAATGAAGATTGAAGTGACGCCGCCTCGCTGGCCGGTCTGCACAATGTTGAATCCGGGGACCTGACGCAGTGGATCAACCATGTCCGTGCGATTCTGAAAGTCGGCTTTGGTGAGCACTGATACGGAAGCACTCACCTGAGCCTGTGGCTGCGGCGTTCCCGTAGCAGTGACGACGATGGACTGGCGAACCCACTCGGGCTCGAGCACGACATTCTGCTCGACAGCATCGAACTCTCCGCCGTAGAAGCTGCCGGTTGTGAGCTGCCGAAAGGAAGTGCCGCCGACGAGGATGTAAAACTGTCCGGTCGCCGATGAGCTGATCTGATAGGTTCCGTCGTAGTTGCTGTGCGCGTTGGCAATCACCTTGCCGTTCTGGACGAGCCCGACTGTGGCATTCGGGATGGGGCGGCCAAGCGTGTCGGTGACCGTTCCATGGACGGTTACGGCTTGCAGAATTGGCGTGGAAAGCAGGAGACAGGCAAAAAGCAGGACGCGTCGGTCGCGCCACCTGGAAAAAGACATAAGTTCCTCCGTTCCCCTCGGAACGCGGTTGGAAGCACAAGGGACCGGTCTCCTGACTTGCGCTTGTCTGGATCGCCTTCCCGGATTGCTCCAGTGGCACATACTATCCAGACTTTTCGCGGCCTTCAAAAAGAGGACGCAGAAGTGCGCTTACAGTTGCGGGGCAGTGGCGGATTTTCACCGCCTTCCCGAGCATCCCAATGCGTTATCGGTGAAGGTTGACTGCAGATCACGTGCTGATGTTGCGTTTGCGATTTGCAGCGCGGATGACAAAAAAATCTTTCGGTTGAGTTTCTTATATGGCGATTGGTGGGGCAATGTCAAAACTGCACTTTACTGTTTTTAACACCAAAGGTCCAATGCCAATATACCAATCTGGCGGGGCAAGCATCTCACCAAACGGTTCAGGTGTAAACATGCCAAGAAACCAGCCACAACAAGAACAGAATCACAGCAGACGCGAGCAGCATCCCGTACCTGACGACGTAAGGACACGTGAAGAGTACTCCGAGTGGATGCGTACGCTCCCACGCGTATCTTCCGACGTCATTCCTCAGAAACAAGTGGTGCCCGCGGCCGTTGCCATAAAGGCGACCGTCCGGAAGGTGACCGTAGCCACTGACCAGGGCAAGGCGCGAGCCTAGCAGCATTCCTGGTCCACACCATGTATTCGCGGCAGCGGAGAGGGCGGATGGGATGGATGGGAAGCAGAACCGTGGGATGGACCGGCCCGTCAGGAAGCTGCGCGTTTACCTCGATCCTGGTGCCCTGAACCTTCAGGGCAAACTGGAGAGTCTTCAGGCCGGGCGATGCGGCGTCTGGGCCGGGCATAGCGGGCAGTCTAGCACGAAGGCAGGAACAAAGTTTCGAGTGCGAGTCAGTACGTTTTCAATGGTGCGGGAGGCGATCTCTTGGTCAATAATAGAAAGTGATGTCCCGTCAATCTGTTCGCCTGTTTGCTTTTGCCGTTCTGCCTGTTCTCTTAGCGCCGCTTTGCCGGCCGCAGGACCAACCGAAATCTGTAACTGTCACCGTGCCCGGTAGCGCAGCATCGACGTCCAATGCTCTCTTTGCCAAAGAAGGCGTGATCTACGAGAAGATCTCCACGGTCATGCACTACGATGCCGACGGGCTCGGAGACAAGACGCTCACCGTCGTGGCGCGCGTTCAGTCAGAGGGCGCGGTGCACGAGGCTGGTCTGGTGACCTTTGCCTACGCCTCGGGCGAGGAGCATCTGGAGCCCGTGTATGTGCGGGTGCGCAAGCCGGATGGGAGCGTGGTAAACACTCCGGCGACAGACGCGCAGGATATGCCAACCGAGGTGACCCGGCAGGCTCCGTTCTACAGCGATCTGCGTGAGATTCAGATTCCGGTGAAGTCGCTCAGCCCGGGCGATAAGCTCGAATACCAGATGCGGTACGTACGGCAGAAGTCGACTGCGCCGGGCCAGTTCTGGGGAGCGTTGAACTTCGTGCGCGGCAACGTCGTGCTGGAGGAATCGGTCGAGCTGTCGTTTCCGAAAGACAAATACGTGTTGGTGCTGAGCCCCAAGGATAAGCCGACGATCGCCGATGAAAATGGGCTGAAGGTCTACCGGTGGAAGACGTCTCAACTGGAGTCGACCGTAGGCGACAGCAAGAAAAAAGATAAGCCGTACGACCCGGACGCGCTGCCTTCGGTCAGCTGGACGACGTTCCGGAGCTGGCAGGAGGTCGGCGCCTGGTACGGCAGCCTGGCGCGTGACCGCGCCGTGGTGAGTCCGGAGGTCGAGGCCAAGGCGAAAGAGCTGACGCAGGGAAAGACTACAGACGACGAGAAAATCGAAGCCATTTATCACTACGTTTCGACACAGGTGCGGTACATCGGCGTGGCTTTTGGCGTCGGACGGTATCAGCCGCACTCTGCCGAGACAGTGCTCGACAACCAGTACGGCGACTGCAAGGACAAGCACACGCTGCTGTCGGCGTTGCTGAAAGCCGCGGGATACGA
>DATAQX010000254.1:0-10580 GCA_036264455.1 Silvibacterium sp.
TGGTGGACGCGGAAGGAATCGAACCTTCAACCTGTCGATTAAGAGTCGAATGCTCTGCCAGTTGAGCTACGCGTCCACAAGTGCGCCAGGTTAGGCGATCGGCACAAGAACTTGGGTGGGAACGCATGGATAAAACCTCATGCGCTTCCTGAAATATACCACAATTTGTTCTCGGTTTCTGTTTCCGACGCGAGGTCGGGTCTTAGAAGGAGAACGACAGGCCGCCTTCGACGGCGCGCGGTGCCTCAGCAAAATAAAGCACGCTGCCATCGCTGGTTACAAAGGGCCTGTAACCCTGCGCTAGCAGATTTCTTACATCGATCAGCGCCTCGAAGCCGTCCGGGAGGATCCCTCTGCAATGGATCGGTTGACGCAGGTAAAAGCTTAGATACGGGTCATGCAGATTGGTATCGAAAGAATCGACAGCGGTCAGTGTGCCGGACGGCTGCCATCGATACGATGCCTGCCACTGCGTGCCGGCATGCTGCAGTTTGCCACCATAGGCCACCGAAACCATCTCGGTTCGACGCGGCCGCAAGCTGAGCAATCCATTCTCGAGAGTGAGCGGAATGGGCTGAGCTTCCATCGTCAAGGCATCTCCAGTGGCCGCGCTCACTGAGATCCAGGTATCATCCGGCAGCATCTCCTTGAGTTCTGCAAGAAGTCCATCGCCGGAATAATCCTCGCCAGCAACCTTTAACGCGCCGGTGGAGGAGTCGTACAACAAGTCGCCGCTCTTCCAATCGGCTGCGGAAATTATTCCTCCGCCGTTGACCACTGGATGAGCGATATGGTCGTGGAAGGCCGCGATCCGAACCCGCAGGTTGCCAGCAGCATGCGAGTATGCAAGCTCCTGGTGGAGACCATGCTCCAACATTAGCTTTCCATCGCGCTCTGCGATCGCCGGTGGCAGAGTGCTCGCACGGTCAATTGCATCTGCCTGCTGCATGCCAGGTGAGGTGGCTACCCTGTATGAAAACGTCGTATCGCCGGTGTGCACACGCAGCGTGGCGAAAGGATGATTTGCGACCTCCGTCGAAGCCAGATGCACAGCTTCGATCTCATTCCCGATCTCGCCATCGACCGCTTCGGTTAACGTGATCGCTTCGGCAGTGCGCAGCACCATGGCCTGCAGCCCCTGTGTGTCAGGACCACCGGCAATGTCCGGCCGATCCACAAAGGCTCCAACTGTGCGAAGAATTCTGCCCGGCGCCAGCTGCTGCTCATAACCCACCACTGTATTGAGCGCGGGATCTTCCGACTGGCTCAAATCCGCGCGAAGAATGAGCTGGCGCGAGTCGTCGTTCGATCGCCGCATCTCAAAGCCGTGATGCACGCCGCCGTCGCCAAAGCTGCTCTCTCCGCCGCGAATCGTCACTCTGGCTTTGAGCGCCGGGTTTTGACCTTCAGCTTCTGTCACCACTACCAGAGGTCCATCCTCCAGCATGCGAAGCAGCGGCCGGTTGGCCGACAGGCGAAGCGTCCACGTCCAGTCGTCTTGAGGCTCATCTGCCTGCCGAGGCTGCGCCGGCAGCCAGCGAAATGCCTCATACAGCGTGCTAAGCGTCAGATTGACGACGACCTTCGAACTGGCTGTAATGTGCAGGTTTTCGCGGAGCGTGGGCAGGAAGAGCGATCCGGTGGCCTTTAGCCCATAGACTCCAGGCAACACTCTGGCCAACTCGTACCGGCCATGGTCGTCGGTAAATGTCTGTGCAATGACTGAGAGATCGGGCCTTAGCAGTTGAACCAGCGTGCCGATCTGGGGCGTGCCCTTGCCGTCACGCACAACGCCGCTCACCGCTCCATCTGTACCGGCGTAGGCGGGCAGTGACAGGGCCACAAGAAGCAGCGCAAGAACGGGGGCGACTTTGGAAAACCTTCGATTCACTGATTCGGTCGTCTATTGCTCCCTGGCTTTTTGCTCCAAATGACGATCAAAGTTTGGACCTCGCTGCTCTCCGGCAGCTCGTCCGATTCCCGTCCTACTCCACGGTGAAGGGAGCCGACTGTGCAATCTCCTGCTTCGAGACGCTGTCGTTCACCTGTATCTTCACAAGGTACTTCCCCGGCTGAAGACTGGCAAGCGGAAGACTCTTTTCTACCGTCACCTGGTCGGAATTCGCGCTGAGACTCTTCGAATCCTCTTCCGTATTCAGAAGTGCCTTGTTCGTCACCGCATCGATAATCTGATACGTAATCTTAGCCGAATTCTGCTTGCTCTTTTCGTCGATGCCCAGGTTGTACACCTGCATCCAGAAGTTCAGCTTCTGGTCGCGATGGAAGCTGACCGGGGTCGCCGCATTCGCCGTTACCCGAGGACGGATGTAGGTGTTGCCGATAATGAAGTTGCCTGTGCCGATCTGTTTCGAAGGCACGCGCTCCATCTTATCCGCCAAAATCAGCGATGAGGCCGACAACCGGTCATCGTCATATTTCGGCACCGTGATGCCCTGCGCCCAGATGCCGACGTGGTCGATATTATTCACGTCCTTGATCGCCACATCGACGCGATACCGCCCTGGCCGAAGCGGCAACGCCTTCCAGTAAAGCTCGGAGTGATCCAGGGTCTGGGGCAACAACTCAGCGGGCTCTTCCACTTCCACCGTCTCTTCAAAGGTTTGAACAACATGGTCGGTGATGGTGGAGACGCGGCCCAGAATGTTCACTACGCCTTTCGAAACGCCGTCCTTGGTGTTGAAGGTAATATCGCGATTCTTGATTTGCAGCGTGACCGGTACCAGCACCGTGTCGTCCGTCACCTTCACGAAGTCAGTCCGTACATCGAACGGAAAAATTGGACCCGTCAATAGCTTGTGATTTGAGAGGAATGATTCCAGATCCTTGAACTTTACCGTTGGCGGCGCCTGCAGCTTTGCAAATTGCTCCAGGCGATCGAACTGCTTGCTCTGGCTCATCGAAGAGTTCGGGCCCTTACCAAGACTTTCCAGTCCCCCGGTAAAGCGCTCCGACTGCTTGGCCATGCCCATCTGCTCGTAGAGTGTTGCGCCCGCTCCTGGGACGTGCAACAAAGCATCCTTCTCCGAACGGTCCAGCGTCATGTGGTAGTCCCCGCACATGCAGGTATCCACAAATTCAATATCGATATTATCGCCAACACCTTCCAGATAGCGGTAATGCCATATCTCGAATGGGAAGGTCGAGGTCTGGCCGCCTCCCTCTGCCATTGGACGGTCGTACATGCCGCCGCTGGGGTGCGAGTCGATACTGTCCGGCTTACCGAACGAAATGTACATATGGCCACGATCCGTTTTCCAGCCCGGCTTTCCGGCGGCAAAGTGCTCGTTCGCATATGCGATGCGCCGGTAGTGTTCTTCGCGAAATTCGTTCTCGGGAGAATCCGGACTTGGATTGCGGCGCTGCCAGAAATTCTCGATGAAGGCATCGCGCTCTTCATCGTTGCTCAGGCTTTTGAAGGCCTTCAATTCATCGTCGGTAATAATCCAGTGGACATCTTCGTCCACCCATTTCTTATAGCTTCCATGCAACTCCTGCTTCAGATCCTTCTGCTGCTTGAAGCGCTCCTTGTCGGAAAGCTGCCGCTTCAAAGGGTCCTGGTCCTGCGCGGCCTGCGAATTGCTCTGGGCGGGTTGTTGGCCCTGCACATACGGAATTACTGCGAGCGTGCCGAACGCGACCGCAAGAATAAAGGAATAACGCCCGTTTGACATACGCCGCTTACTGCTCCTATCCAGCGTTCTGATTTTACGGACTCGCACCTGCAGATACAAGCGGCTGTATTCGATTCTTCACCGGTGGCACACTGTCAGAGCTCGTTCAGAACAAAGCTGCGAGGCAAGAAATTTCATTCAACGGGCCTGATATCATAGCGGTGTACTCGCCGCGCGAGATCAATGGGCATCGCTGGCACCCCCACCACCGTACCTGGGGAACTGTTTGTCCCCATTTTGCGTACTTCCGCCCAAAGTGATGCTGGCAAATTCTCCCATAGGGAAATGAGCTTGAAGAAAATTATCATTGTCGTTGTCGTCGTCCTTGCCCTGGCGGCCATTGTTGGCTTCACGGTAGTCCGTGCCCAATCCGGATACACCAAGGTACTTACCGGCAAGGCGGTCCGGAAAGATCTGATCTCGACGGTCAGCGGGACGGGTCAGATCAAGCCCAAGACTTATGTCAACCTCGGAGCCACTGCCTTCGGGCGTATCACGCATCTCTATGTAAAGGAAGGCGACAAGGTCACCAAGGGACAGGAAGTCGCCAGCATTGAGAACGTGCAGCAGGGCGCGAACGTCGAAGGGCAAAAGGCCTCGATTGCGGCTGCCCAGACGGATATCGCCGCCGACGTCGCCGCCGAAAAAACACAGGAGGCCAACGTTGCGCATGCCCAGGCCGACCTTGAACAGAAGCGCCTCGATTTTGACCGGGCCAAGGGCCTCTTCGATGCCCAGGTCATGTCAAAGCAGGATTTTGACGCCAAGAAGGCCGCCTACGATCTAGCCGTTGCTGCTCTTGCGCAGGCCAACGCGGCCCTCGCGCAGGCCAGGGCGCAAACGCTATCCGGACGTGGCCACCTGAATACGCAGGAAGCCACTCTGCGTGCCAACATCGATCTCCTTGGCAAAACCGTGGCTGTCGCCCCGTTTGATGGCATCGTAACGAACTTGCCTGTCCGCGAAGGCGAAACAGTGGTTGAAGGCATTCAAAACGCGCAGGGTTCTACTTTGATGACCCTGGCCGATATGTCTGTCATCACCGCCGAGGTCAAGGTTGACGAGACCGATATTGTCAACGTGGCCCTGGGTCAGACCGCCGATGTCACCGTAGACGCACTTCCCGGAAAGGTCTTCAAAGGACACGTTACTGAAGTGGGCGATCAGGCCCTGCTGCGTTCTACCGGCGTCGCCACCAGCCAAACCACCAGCGGCCAGGAAGAGGCCAAGGATTTCAAGGTCGTTATCACGCTCGACTCACCCTTTGATGGGCTTCGTCCCGGTCTTTCGACAACCGCCAAGATCGAAACGGCTCGGAAAAACGACGTTGTCGCGATTCCCATTCAGGCGCTCGCTATGCGCACTCCGCCAGTGGCGGGCGCAAAAACAGATACTGCTTCCGACCCTCCTGCTAAGCCGGTTCAGGGCGTTTTTGTATTGGAAAAGGAAAAGGGAAAACTGCGCGCAAATTTCGTGCCTGTTACTACCGGCATCACCGGCACAACGGATATTGAAGTCACCAGCGGGGTGAAGCCGGGCGATGAAATCGTCACCGGAACCTTCCATGTCCTGCGTGATCTCAAAAGTAATGCCCTTGTAAAGCGCGATACCACGCCCGTCGCGCCGCCCAAGGACGGCGATTCCTCCGGGTCTTAATTTCACGCGCCTGCGGAACACCGTTGGAACCGCATGCGCGTCCAAAGCGTACAGAGGTATGCGCCACGAAATAACAGCGCCGTGGCGATTTCAGGATTAATGTAATGCGGGTTGATGAACTCATGGGTCCTTTCCCTTTATAGAAGGACACCCTGTATCCTTATCCGTTACGGCACCAGAACCTGAAATTGCCTAAGCCAGAGGCTGAACAGGAGCACCGGATGACGACCGAAACCACCAATACGGACCCCACTACGGCCCCCGATCTGGAAGAGAGGAACCGATCGGCGGTATCGCAGGGCGACGTGATCGTTGTCGAGGATATCTGGAAGACCTACGACATGGGTTCCGAGCAGCAGGTGCATGCTCTCCAGGGCATCTCTCTCAGCATCAAACACAACGAGTACGTCGCCATCATGGGCCCCTCCGGCTCTGGTAAATCGACGCTCATGAACCTCATCGGCTGCCTCGACTCTCCCAGCCAGGGCAAGTACTGGCTCAATGGACATCTGGTCAGCGAACTGAACGACGACGAACTCGCCCGCATCCGCAACAAGGAAATCGGTTTCGTCTTTCAGACCTTTAATCTCCTGGCCCGCGCTACCGCTCTTCACAATGTGGAGCTGCCTCTCATCTACAACGGCACTCCCGCCGGCGAACGGCTGGAGCGGGCCAAGGCCGCCTTGCGCGCCGTCAACCTCGACGGCCGCATGAACCACAAACCGAATGAGCTCTCAGGCGGCCAGCGCCAGCGTGTGGCCATCGCCCGCGCCCTCATCAATCGGCCTTCCATCATCCTGGCCGACGAGCCCACCGGCAACCTGGATTCAAAGACCGGCGACGAAATCATGGCCCTGGTCGACGACCTGCACTCCAAGGGCAACACGATCGTGCTCGTCACCCACGAACCGGATATCGCCGAGTACGCCCACCGCATCGTTCATATTCGCGATGGAAAGATTTTCTCTGACGAGCCCTCCGCCCGTGTCCGCCTTCCGGGGCAGACTGTGCATACCAAGAGCGTGCATTCCCAGAGCCAGAGCATTTAGCAGGTCCCCACTTGCTAAATTTTCCCTCGCCTTTGCCGATAAGCCTTGTATCCGCAGAGGACCAGGGCCTTGTATTCGCCACAACGCATTGAAGAAGGACTGTCGGCCCATACCCCGGAAGCGTCCGTGCCGTTTGCACTCGCCGAGCATCCGGATTGGACCCTCGGCTCCATGGTCGGGCGCAGCCCGCTCATGCAGCGGCTCTTCTCTCAGATGCGTTGCACAGCCCGTCACCTGCGCATTGCCACCATAGAAGGCGAGAGCGGTACGGGCAAAGCGCTCGCCGCCCGGACTCTCCATGATCTCGGCCTGGGTTCGGCAGCAACCTTCATCCCGTGCCCCGCGGTCCAGTTTTTTCAGCCTGGCCCCTCACTGGCCTCGCTCACTCCGTTGATGCGGGATGCTCGCGACGGAACCCTGTACCTAAGCCACGTTGAAGAGCTCTCGCTCGAGCAACAGGCCCGGCTGCTCGCTTTTCTGCAGTGGTTTGAACATCAGCATGCTCGCCGTACTCCTGACTCTGTACCCCGCCAGATATTCTTCAGCTCAAACCAGACGCTCCGCAAACTCAGTGCTTCGCCCGCTTTCCGGGCCGATCTTTGCCATCGCCTCACCGCCATTCGCTTCGCCGTTCCCCCGCTGCGAGATCGCCGCGATGATCTCACCCTGCTGGCCGATTTCTTTGCGCAACGCTTCTCCGCCACCCACGGAAAGCCAGTTCGCGGTCTCGCCCCACTCACCCTGCCTCGTCTTAACTCGCATTCCTGGCCGGGAAATGTCCGAGAATTACAGAGCGTCATCCACAGCGCGGCCCTCGACTGCGAAGGCCAGTGGATCCGTCCCATCGATATCCCCGCGTTATCCCCCGTGCCGCTCCCTCAGGCTTCCCAATCCGTCCCCGCCGAGGATGACCCTAACCTCGATCGTGCAATCCTTCGCCACATTCACGTGGTGCTGGCACGCGTAGAAGGCAATAAGCTGCGCGCCGCAAAGATGCTCGGCATCAGCCGCTCCACCCTCTATCGCCTGCTTGATTCCAGCGGAGCCAGCTCCAATACCAGCAGTCTCGGCGCCCAACCGATCGAAAATTAGGGCCGCGATCATCTACACTGCACTCAGCGGCTTTCCGCAGCGTTTCATGAAAAAAATCCTTATACTCAGCCTGACCGCGATCGCTTCCCTGCCTCTTTTCGCACAGACCTTTCCAAAATCAGTCAGCAAATCCGCTCCAAACGAAAGATTGCCCGCCGCCACCACCCCGACCATACCCATCACCCTCGAAGACCGCCGTGGCGCCCTCAACGCCCTCTTCACCGAGATGTGGGAGGACCACCTCCGCCATTCGCCCGAATTTGCTTCTTCCATCGGTGACAAGCGCTACAATGACCAGCTCTCGGACTACTCCGTCTCTGCCTACAACGAGCAGCTTGCCCGCGGCCGTGATTACATCCTTCGCCTCGCCAGCATCGACACAACTGGCCTGACCGATCAGGAGATCCTCAGCAAAGACTTAATGGTCCGGAGGCTCGCTGATCAGCAGGAGCAAGCCGAGTTCAAACCCTGGGAAATGCCTGTCACCCAGTTCGCAGGCCCCCACATCGAGCTACCCCAGCTCGTCTCGCTCCTCAGCTTCGAAACAGTCAAAGACTACGACGACTACGCAGCGCGACTCTCCAAAATCCCCGCCGTCTTCCAGCAGATCGGCGCCAACATGATGACCGGCATTGAAGACGGCCGCGTTCCGCCGAAATATATCCTCGAAAAGGTCCTCGTACAGGTCAACGCCATCGCCCAGCAAAAGGCAGAAGACACACCTTTCGCGCGACCGCTACAGAAATTTCCAGCCGGTATCCCTGCAGAAGATCAGACCCGTATCAAAGCCGCCATCCTTGAGGTCATTCAGAAACAGGTTCTGCCTGCCTATGCGCAATTCGCGCGCTTTCTCACCGCGTCTTACATCCCGGCAGGCCGCACCGACGCAGGAATCTGGTCCATCCCCGACGGACAGAAATACTACAACTTCCTCGTCCGCCAGAGCACCACAACGAACCTCACACCCGCCGCCATCCATCAGCTCGGACTCGATGAGGTCAAGCGCAACGAAGCCGAGATGCTCGTCATCGCGCAAAAGCTCGGCTTCAAGGATCTTGCTTCGCTGCGCGCCTCGATCCCTTCAAATCCCAAACTACATGCACAGTCCACCGATCAGCTGATCGGTCTCTACAGCCATTACATTGACCAGATGCGGTCAAAGTTACCGGAGCTCTTTGGCACGCTGCCCAAAGCTCCGCTGGTCGTCCTGCCTGTTCCCGAATACATGCAACAGGACCAGACCCAGGCCTACTACATGCAGGGCACGCCCGACGGCAAACGTCCCGGCACCGTTTACGTCAACTTCTACAAGTTCAATGACCGAGCTCTTACCAACGTTGAGTCGATCAGCTATCACGAAGGCATTCCCGGCCATCATCTGCAGATTTCCATTGCGCAGGAACTGACCGGCCTGCCCGCCTTCCGCAATTACATCGATTACACGGCCTACACCGAAGGCTGGGCTCTCTATTCTGAGCGCCTCGGCAAGGATGTTGGCTTTTACCAGGACCCATGGTCGGATTACGGACGCCTCGAGGCGGATACCTGGCGCGCGATCCGTCTCGTCGTTGATACCGGAGTCCACTCTATGCACTGGACCCGGCAGCAGATGCTCGATTACTTCCGCGAGCACTCCTCGATGGACGACACCAACATTCAGGCCGAGGTCGACCGCTATGTCGCATGGCCCGGCCAGGCGCTCGGTTACAAAATCGGGCAGCTTAAAATACTCGAGCTGCGCACGAAGGCGCAAAATGCCCTGGGCACAAAGTTCGATATCCGCGCCTTCCACGATCAGATTTTGGACTCCGGCGCACTGCCGCTCGACATTCTCGAACAGCGGATCGACCAATGGATCGCGCAGCAGGCTAAACGCTGATCTCTGTTCCCTATTCCCTGTTACCTGTACTCTGTAACAACCATGAACACTGCCGCGATCGATAGAGACTTGTCCCAATTACGTGTTGCCGTGCTCGGAGCCGGCAAGATGGGCGGAATCCTGCTCCAGGCCTTCCTCAAGCAGCAGATCTTGCATCCAGACCAGCTTCTCGCCACCGTTGCGCACGCCGACCGCGCCGCTGCTCTGTCGGCGCAATGGGGCGTTGAGGTTTCCACCGACAACCGGGCCGTCGCTGAGCGGGCTGATGTCATTCTGCTCGGGGTCAAGCCCTTCCAGATTCCCGATCTTATGGCCGAGATCAGTCCCTCCCTGACCAAGGACAAACTCCTCATCTCTTTTGCGGCATCCGTCAAGACATCGGCCATCGAGCAGGCCTCGGGCATCGAAATTCCTGTCATTCGCGCAATGCCCAATACGCCCTCGACGCTGGGTGCAGGCATCTCCGCGCTCTGCCGTGGACGCTATGTGACCGAGGCGCAGATGGCCTTTGCCACCCGCATCTTCGAGACCGTGGGACGAACCGTGATCGTCGACGAGAAGCACATGGATGCCGTTACCGGTCTATCTGCCAGCGGTCCCGCCTTCATCTACATCATTCTCGAATCGCTCGCCGAGGCCGGAGTTAAAGTCGGCCTGCCCCGTGACATCGCCACACTGCTTGCTGCGCAAACCACCTACGGCGCAGCCCGCATGGTGCTTGAAACCGGCTACCATCCCGCGCTGCTCAAAGATGCAGTAACCACGCCTGCCGGCTGCACTATTGATGGCATCCTCGAACTGGAAGAGGGCGGTCTGCGCGTCACTCTCATCAAGGCTGTCATGCGCGCCACGCAGCGGGCTAAGGAACTCGCCGCCGGCTGAAGGCTCAGCTTGCAACTTAAAGCCCGAGGATAAGGCGCGCTGGTCATAGCAGAATATGAAAACTCTTGATTCCGATCCAGCGCGCTCTTTCCCTAGCGCCTCCCAATGCCCCGGTCGCTACCAACATCGATCCCGCAAAACCCTTAAACCCTGGTTCTGTTTATCGGCAATTTAACTGGATTCAAGTAGAATGAGCGGTCGCAGATTTTCCAACTGGGCTGGTCCAACCCGAAACCTGTACCCACTCATCGCATTGCCTGAAGATCTTCAGGCTCCGGAGAAAAAATGCACAACAGAATCCGCACCGCATCACTGCTTGCCCTTGCCGTT
>DATAQX010000255.1:0-3824 GCA_036264455.1 Silvibacterium sp.
TCGTAGGGCTCTTCGAGGGCCTTGATCTCGTCCGCGTCGAGGTGCAGATCGAGAGCTTTCAGAGCGTCTTCGAGGTGGTGCATCTTGCTGGCCCCGATGATGGGAGCGGAGACCTCGGGTTTGGTGAGCATCCAGGCAAGAGCGATCTGCGCGTTGCTCACGCCGCGTTTCTTCGCGATCTCGGTCACACGATCGACGATCTTGAAGTCCGAGTCGCGGTAATAGAGGCCCTTGGCATAATCGTCAGTTTTGGCGCGGACAGTTTCACCGTAATCCTGCTTCGAGCGGTTTCCGGCAAGGAAGCCGCGCGCGAGTGGGCTCCAGGGGATGAGGCCTATGCCTTCGGCGCGGCAGAACGGATTCATCTCGCGCTCTTCTTCGCGATAGACGAGGTTGTAGTGGTTCTGCATGGTGACGAAGCGGGCGAGGCCACGCTCATCGGAGACGTGCAGCATCCGCTGAAATTGCCAGGCATACATGGATGACGCGCCGATGTAGAGAACCTTGCCGGCGCGGACGAGATCGTTGAGGGCTTCGAGGGTTTCTTCGATGGGCGTCTCGTAGTCAAAGCGGTGAATCTGGTAGAGATCGACGTAGTCGGTGCCCAGGCGGCGAAGGCTGTCGTCGATCGCGTGCATGATGTGCTTGCGGGAAAGGCCGCGCTGGTTGGGGTCGTCGCCCATGGGATTGAAGACCTTGGTGGCGATAACCACCTTATCGCGCGACGGGCCGAAGTCCTTGAGCGCGCGGCCCAGGATCTCTTCGCTGACGCCTACCGAATACATGTCGGCCGTATCGAAGAAGTTGATACCCGCTTCGAGAGCCCGCTGGATAAACGGGCGGCTTTCGGCTTCCTCGAGCACCCATTCGCGCCATTTCTTCGAACCATAGGTCATCGTTCCCAGGCAGATGCGCGAAACTTTGAGGCCGGTGGAACCCAGATTGACGTAGTCCATTCGTTAGCTCCTGTGCAATGTATTCAAGCGTGGTCGGTGTACTCGTCTTGGATGCAGCAGGGTTCGGCGAAGCTTCATCGTGAGGTTCGTGATCCCAGGGTTGTTCTTTTAGCTGTGCTGGCGAATCATGGTTGGCTGCATCAAATATTATGAGTTGGAAATATTATGGGTTGGAGAAACAACCGGCTGGCATGCTCAGGATTCAGTAAAAGACAATACTTCCCGAAGATAAGTATGAGTAAGTTCACAGAACGATCCGACGGTCTTGAGCGCAAGCTCGACCTTGTAGTCAAAACCGGGCGGCAACTAACCAATGACCTCGACCTGAAGTCGATCTTGCAGGCGGCCATAGATGCAGGCCTTGAGCTCTGCGGTGCGCAATTCGGGGTCTTTTCCTGCAACGTCGCCGATGCATCGGGCGAGAGCTGCCTTCTTTACGCTCTCTCCGGGGTGGATCGCGAGCAGTTTTCCCGGTTTTCCACGCCTCGCAATACAGCGGTTTTCGCGCCGACCTTCAAAGGCACAGCGATTGTTCGCTCCGGAGACATCACCAATGATCCGAGATATGGACACAATTTGCCATTTCACGGTATGCCCAAAGGCCATCTCCCCGTACGCAGTTATCTGGCTGTACCGGTGAAAAGTCAGTCAGGTGAAGTCCTGGGAGGACTTTTTTATGGTCACCAGGACGTGAATGTCTTCGACCAGCGTTCCCAGGATCTGGTAGGCATGGTCGCGGCTCTGGCCGCCGTTGCCATTGAGAACACGAGGTTGCGCGACGAGTTGACTCGCCGTCTGGCCGATTTGCAGAAGGTGCAGTTCCGCCAGAAAGAAGCAGCAAAGCATCTGTCCGAACTGGCCGCCATCGTCGAATCATCCGACGACGCGATTCTTAGCAAAGATCTGAACGGAATCATCACAAGCTGGAACGAAGCAGCAACGCGAATTCTGGGCTATTCCAGCGACGAAATGATCGGAGAATCCATCCTCAAGCTGATTCCAAAAGAACTGCACGGCGATGAGGCCATCATCCTCGCGAAAATTCGATCAGGTCAGCGGATCGAGCATTTCGAGACCGTGCGATTGACCAAGAGCGGAAAGCGGCTGGATGTTTCTCTCACCGTTTCTCCGGTCAGGGATGAGACGGGACAGATTATCGGGGCTTCCAAAACTCTTCGGGACATCTCCTCCAGGAAACGCATTGAAACATCGCTCCTGCAGGCCGAGAAGATAGCAGCTACAGGAAGGATGGCCGCGACGATCGCTCACGAGATCAATAATCCCCTCGAAGCTGTAATGAACCTGTTGTATCTGCTGCGTCCGATGGTGAACGATCCGGCAGGGAGTGACTATCTGAGCGCTGCGGAAGACGAACTGGGTCGTGTGTCGCACATCGCCCGCCAGACTCTTGGCTACTATCGCGAACACGCTGCGGCCTCTCTGGCATCATTGTCAGAACTCGCCAGGCATACCATCACCGTCTATGAGCCAAGGTGCGAAGCTTCCCACATCAAAATAGAAAAAGATCTGCAGTCGTCGGCGAAGGTCATGGTGCGCAGGGGAGAAATGATGCAGGTTATTTCAAACCTCATCGCAAACGCGATCTATGCGATGCAAGAGGGTGGAATCCTATGGATTTCTGTGACCGATGCTATGGAACCCCAGCCCGGAGTTATCCTGACGATTTCAGACAATGGAAGCGGCATTAGCGCCGAGCATATACCCAGAATCTTCGAAGCCTTCTTTACAACCCGCGACACAATCGGAACCGGTATCGGCCTTTTTGTGGCGAAGCAATTCGTCGAAGGGCATGGCGGAAGGATCGAGGTTCAGAGCAGCACTGACCCGGTCAGGCATGGAACATCCATGTCGATCTTCCTGCCGTTGAGCACCGCATATTCCGGCGCAACTGGCGATTCCGGCGTGGAACACGGAGCACAGCGCCTCTCGTAGACCAGTCAGCCCGCAAATATTTGGTGACGTTCTTCTCAAGGCTGAGCTAGAGTGTCCTGCATGCGAAAACTGCGGATCATTCCAGCAGTTGTCATCCTGCTTGCCATCTGGACAGCGTACGCGCGGGAGTCCCACGAAACGCCAGTCTTTGACATCGACAAACCCACAATTCTCGCATTCTTCCGGCCTTCGGGGGGCATCAATAGAGTGGAAAGCAACGCGAACGATTCGTTGAGCGATTTCCAGGCTTATCTGAGGAAGGCAAATGGGCCTTTGCAGAACGCAGGGATTGAGATCCATGAAGTGTATGCGCGCTCCTTCCGGATCCGCATCGGCCCGACGATCACAACCTACCAGACAAAGAAGGCGGGTGTCGGGTACTACCTCGTGGCCCCAGGAAAAAAGCCGCGCATCGAATATGGAGTGATGACCGATGCCGATCTTATCGGGGTTGCCGGCGAATATTTTGGCCTGAAAGGAAAATAGCGATTCGCAGATTTCAGCCACTTGCAAGCCCCTCTCCGATTCGATAATGTCAGAGACGCGCTGAACTGTGGCAATCAGTTTTGGCGAACCAGTCTCCAGCGCGGCGCATCCAAAGGAGACATATGGATATAGCAGCGGATACCTCTCGCCCTCCCCAGCCTGCTGTGACCGTGCCACTCAGCGGAAGCCAGCCTCCTTGCACTATTCAGATCGACGGCACGGCTGTCGACGCCATTGTAGGCGAGCGCCTTATCGATGCGCTGAATCGTGACGCGATCGCACGCAACCGCAGGGAAGTGCCTCAGGTTTGCTACCACCCGCACCTTGGGCCGATCCAGACCTGCGACACCTGCATGGTGGAGATCGACAAAAAGCTGACTCGTGCGTGCAGCGCGAAGGTAGTTGCCGGAATGAGCGTCTTTACCGAGT
>DATAQX010000274.1:0-3974 GCA_036264455.1 Silvibacterium sp.
GGTAATGTTCCAGAGCGATTGAAAAATCAAAGGGACGACGAAAATTACGACGAGTACTAGACCGCCGAGAATCATGCAAAGCTCCTAGCCGCTTGATTTTGGAGGGATCATTATAGTGCCATCGTCTTCTATGTAGGAGGCGACCGTTGCGCTCATCGAGAGTGTCGAGGTCGGTTTGTCGGCTTTCCGGAACTTTCGACCGGCTTCCCGAATGTTCCGGGATGCCGGTAATGCAGCAAATGTCTTTCGTGGGGACAGGCGCGGCTAGTAATATTCCAGCTCGGCAAAGGTATGAATACAACTCCGAGTTCGAAACGCCGGGTAACGCGCTGGCTTGGCCGACTCGTCCTGCGGAACATGAATGCGAGACACTCCCCAGTAACCGATTGGGGCCTCTCACACATTTCGGTTAAGAAGCAGTTCACGATACTGGATATTGGCTGCGGCGGTGGACGAACGGTAACTAAACTGGCTGGCCTTGCGACGGAGGGGAAGGTCTATGGCCTCGATTACTCTACAGACAGCGTCGCCATCGCCATTAAGACAAACCGAGAGTGGATCAAGAGCGGTCGCGTGGAAATTCGCGAGGGTTCAGTGTCCCAATTGCCGTTTGCAGCGGCTGCATTCGATCTTGTTGTCGCAGTCGAAACGCACTTCTGGTGGCCGGATTTGCCTGGGGACTTGAGGGAACTGCATCGTGTTCTCAAGCCCGGAGGCGAGCTCGCCATTATTGCCGAAGTCTATAGAGGCGCGAGTATCAAAACGGCGCGGCTCGTCGAAAAGTATGCCGACAAGACAGGGATGAAATTGCTTAGTCCCGATGAACATCGGGACATGCTAACGAACGCCGGCTATTCAAACGTGCAAATCACCGTAGAGCCTAACAATGGATGGATCTTTGCCTGCGCGAAGAAGGGGATCGAGGATGCGTCTCCATTTGAGGATCGCCGTTGACAAGCGCAATTCCCTCCGGGGTTGGCGCAATGACGCAATATTTCGCCGCGAATTGTGTTGCACTCCCAGTCCCTGGTCGTCGCGCAAAACCCTTCCTGGAATCCCGAAACTTCTGCATTGCCGGTGATACGTCCGATACGCCGAGTTCCGCAGAATCTCGGTGGGTGATCGGCGATTTATCACCTTCGACAACAGCAGTGACTCGAAAAGTACGCTTTACTCACCACCGGCCAGTCCGCCAAAGGTAGATGACCGGCGAACATCCGATAGTGGTGGCGCCGACTATGAACAACGTAAGAGGGTGGTAAAGGAGCGGGCCCATGGCGCGGAGGCCCATCGCAGTGAGCTCAATCAGATTCGACGTACCTTGCGCGACCCACGGCGCGCTCAGTGCTGACAAAACCAGGCATCCGGTGATCGCAAGAATGCGATAGAGCCGCCGTCCGCGCTTCTGCCCGTCCATTCTCCTGCTAAGTTTCAGCAGAAAATCATCAGGCGGCAGGCGTTGTTCCTGCTCCGCGAGGAGCCGCCGGATTACGAAATCCTGAGGTTCACGCATAGGGTCGTTACTCATGAGAGGAATCATATGCCGCCAACAGCTTCCGTAAACGAACGGTTCCGCGGGCAATGTGTGACTTCACCGTCCCCAGCGGTAGCTGAGTGGCGGCGGCAATCTCGCTGTGGCTCATGCCTTCGCGATAGGAGAGCACAATGCACAACCGTACGCTCGGAGCCAATACGCCGAGCGCCGAATTCAGATCCAGGCCTTCTGTAGCAGCGGGTGTACTCATAACATCGCCTTCCTCCACTTCGGCGGCATTCCAGAATCCGCCCTCGCGCCGCAGGTGCTGCCGCCACGAATTAATCGCCAGCTTTCGCAGCCAACTCTTAAAGGCATCGGGCACTCGCAAAGTTCTTAGCTGTTTCCACGCCTGCAGAAATGTTTCCTGCGCCAGGTCATCCGCCAGCGCCATATTTCGGCACAGGCTGCGCAGCAGATTTCGAATCGAAGATTGATGGCGCCGAACCAGTTCCTCAAACGCCGGCTGGTCGCCTGCACGGGCCAGCGCTACGACCGACGCCTCCGCAGCCGATCGGAGGATGTCGTCCGAAGGACTCAGACTCATTCCTTCGGGCCCATTAGGCCGCGTTCACGCTGTAAAACCCAGGAGACAACAAGAAGACCAATTCCGACGCAGCCGAACATACAGGCGACGCCCAGCATTGGAAGCCGCGCGTCGGGTGCAATGGCGGAGATAAAGAAGGCGAAAATCGCGTATCCGACACCGAAGGCAATCACGAGGATGCCCGTCGTGCGTGCCCCCTGCCCGCGCGAAAGAGGCTGCCTGCCCGCTGCGGTTCGATTCGGGTGCATGACCTTATCGATCAGCTCGGCATTTAACTCGACACCGCGTTCCATCGCGGCGCGCAGAAAGTCCAGCTTCGCCCGGTGTTTCTTCTGGTTTGATGTGATGATTGCGATGAGCACGCCCGCGATGGCAAGCAGGGTTGCCGCTACTGCGATCGCGTTCCCGATGGCCAATGGATGCATATTTTCCGCTCCAGAATCCGATGTTCACTCGAAATGCGCCATCGGGCCCGCCGTTCGGCTGCGAACCAATGGCTGACAGGCTATTGGGACTTCCGGCTTGCGTGCAACTCGGCGCCATTCATGTTGATGAGGATCGAAGTTGCGGGCGCATCCATAGCTCCCTCGAAGGTCATAAGCACATTAAAGCCTCCAGGCAGAAAGAATCGCTGCGGGGTTTCCGGCAGAAGTTCGCTCTGGCCGGGCATGCCGGTGACCTGTACGAAGGCCTTTGCTGCCTTGAGAGTAACGGTAACCACGCGCCCGTCGGCAAGCTGATACTCGCCGGCGATGCGCTCCAATGCCCCGGGCGGCGGGGTAATTGCGGTTCTGCCGGCGCCGGGAGGCGGCAGCATCCAGGCGAAGGCTTCCGGAACCAGAATGGGGTAGTAGGAGATGTGGTCGCCGCCGGTGAAAACCCTCTTTTCCACCTTGAATCTCGAAGGGGCAGCGGTGAGCGTGGCGGCGAGTTGGTTGACGCCGTCAAGCATCTTTCGATCCTCCTGTTCACCAACAGCAACGTAGACGCGGTGCGTCTTTCCGCCGGGCGCGACGGCGACCTTGCTCAGTACCTGCGGATCGATCCACATCGAAGCGCTGGCGATCACGTAGCCGTCAAATGCGTCAGGCGACCTGGCCATGACATTGGCCGTAAAGAGACCGCCAAGGGAATGACCGAAGAGGATAGCCCTGGCTGGATCGAGGGGATATTTTGATTCGAGGAACGGGCGGAGCTCATCGGTAAGAAAGGCCTGAAACCTGGCACCGCCTCCGCCATAGGTAGCTCCGCCGTCGCTGACCGGGCGGTGCAGCAGATCGGTCCTGCGCCAGTCGACCTGCCCCTCGGGATATCCCACGGAGACGACCCAGGCCGGGGACATAATGGCTACGGCAGCCATCATCTGCGCGATCGGTCCCGCGATGCCGTAGCCGGAGTCGAGTGCATAGATGGCAGGCAGTTTCTGATCCTTCTGCCGGGAACCCTCCGCCTTGAGCTCTTCCGATATCCAGGAGCCGAAGATGGGCGGAGGGCTGACGATCACTACAAAATCCCGGTCCACCAGGGCGGAATGCACTACGAATCGCCGGGCATTGCCAGATGCGTCGGTTTCCGAAAGGACCGTGAGTTTAGGTGCCGCTTGAGCGAAGGCCGTGGCAGCGAGCATGGATAGGATGGCGGCTGCAAACAGAGCCGTCCTCCGGGCAGTTGCGTTGCAGAGCTTTCTTAAGCGCATATCGACCTCATCCACGAGTTGTTTCGCAGATAGAGATGTCCTGCGTCATCGATTTGGATGCGGTGATGGCGTCTTTCTTCCTGCACGGCTCTGAACGACGCACTCGCTTGTGGTCCAGATCGATCCGCGTGACGGAAGCGTGACAGAACGATATCAGGACAGTGCCTCATTGACTCTGAGGGGACGTATGGTCGGCA
>DATAQX010000282.1:0-4664 GCA_036264455.1 Silvibacterium sp.
GTCGATATCCGTTGCTGCCTCGACTGGCTCGAAGCGCAGGGATACGAGCAGTTCGGAATCCTGGGGACGAGCTTGGGTTCCTGCTATGCCTTCATTGCAGCAGCGCATGACCCGCGCCTGCGCGTCAACGCCTTCAACCACGCGTCGACTTCCTTCGGAGACGTAGTCTGGACCGGCCAGAGCACCCGCCACATTCGTCAGGCCTTCGAGGACGCCGGCCTCTCGCAAGCGCGTCTGCGCGAGCTCTTCGGAGCCACCAGCCCTGTCAATTACATGCAGCGCTTCGCTTCTCAGCCAAGAAAAGTGTTGGTCGTTCATGCTAAGTACGACCTGACATTCCTCCCTGAATACTCCATCGAAGTTATACGCAAATTCTCTGCGCTCAATATTGACTATGTATCGAAGGTTCTGCCCTGCGGTCACTACACCACCGGCGAAACTCCCTATAAGTACATCGACGGCTGGTATCTTGGTTCGTTTGTGTACTCGGCGTTCAAGTCACTGCGTGAAGAGCGCCCGTCTCGTGGGGATATTCATGATCGGGAATTGGTGGCGCGGTAGAATCTACCTATGACCGACCGCATGTCTCTCCCCCTCGCGCAGGCCGATCCAGAAATCGCTGCCGCCATCGAACACGAAGTCCTCCGCCAGCACGAGGGCCTCGAGATGATCGCCTCGGAGAACTTTGTCAGCCAGGCTGTGCTCGAAGCCGCCGGTTCGGTCTTCACCAACAAGTACGCCGAAGGCTACCCCGGCCGCCGCTACTATGGCGGATGCGAGTTCGCCGACGTGGTCGAGAACCTCGCCCGCGACCGGGCCAAACAGATCTTCTCGGCCGACCACGCCAACGTGCAGCCCCACTCCGGCTCGCAGGCCAACGCCGCTGCCTACATGGCTGTCCTCCAGCCCGGAGACACCATCCTCGGCCTCGACCTCGCCCATGGCGGCCACCTCACCCACGGCCACAAGCTCAACTTCTCCGGCAAGCTCTACAAGGTCGTCTCCTACACCGTCCGCAAGGACACGGAGCAGATCGACTACGACGAGCTCGAGTCAATTGCGCTCAGAGAGAAGCCCAGGGTCATCATCGGCGGAGGCAGCGCTTACCCCCGCATCTTCGATTTCCCGCGCATGCGCTCCATCGCCGACAAGGCTGGCGCGCTGCTCATTATCGACATGGCCCACTTCGCTGGCCTGGTTGCTGGAGGCGTGCATCCCTCGCCCGTGCCCCACGCGCAGATCGTTACCACCACCACCCACAAAACCTTGCGCGGACCCCGCGCCGGCCTCATCCTCTGCGAACAGCAGTACGCCGCCGCTGTCGATAAGAGTGTTTTCCCTGGCCAGCAGGGCGGCCCGCTCATGCACATCATCGCCGCCAAGGCCGCCGCTTTCAGGGAAGTTCTTCAGCCCGATTTCAGGCTATACGCGCAGCAGATTGTGACCAACGCCAAAGTCCTCGCCGAAGCCCTCCAGTCCGAAGGCTTCCGCATCGTCTCCGGCGGCACAGACACGCATTTGATGCTGGTCGATGTCTTCGCCAAGGGCATCCTGGGCAGCGAAGCCGAAGCTGCGCTCGGCCAGGCCGCGATCACGGTCAACAAAAATGCCATTCCTTATGACGTGAATCCCCCGCTGCGCCCCAGCGGCATCCGTATCGGCACGCCCGCTCTTACCACGCGCGGCATGAAAGAAGCCGAGATGCGTACCATCGCCAAGTGGATCGCAGCCGCTCTCCATCAGCGCAACAACCCGCAAGTCCTCAAGCTGATTCGCGGCCAGGTGCTCGAACTCGCCGAGCAGTTCCCGCTCTATGGATGGCTCCGCCAGCCGGTTGAAGTGTCGGCAAAGTAGCTTCGAGCCTACACGTAGTCGAAGAGCGTCATAAAGCCGAAGTCCATGTGCAGTTGCTGGTGGCAGTGGAAGAGCGTCATCCCGGGGTTGTTGGCGACAAAGTCCACTTCGACCTCCTGATATCCCCCGACCATCACCACATCTTTCCTCACGCCTGAGGTCGGCTGACCGGCGATGCTGGTCAGCTCAAAGGTGTGCCGATGCAGGTGAATGGGATGGATATCGTCACTGGCGTTCCTCATCCGCAAGCGGTAGTGCCTGCCTTCGCGCAAATGGAACGACGGCTCGGCCATCATCTGCGATGAGGGGTAAGCGATGCCATTGAGCGTCCAGAGGTTAAATCCCTCCATCGCGGCGTTCTTCTTCTCGATGAGCATCTCGAATGTCTCATCCGGCTGCGCAGCCGGACCGCTCGCTGCCCCCAGGTGCGTGTAGTTCCACTTGAAAGGCCTGGGCGGAATCCACTGCGCCTTTCCACCGTAGCCTGCATATTCGACCACCGTGCCCATCCCGTTGTGGCGGTCGTCATCCGCCAGGTCACCCATGATCCACACACCGGGATGATTCATTTCCACGATGGCCGAGATGCGCTCCGCCGTGCCGATCCACAGTCCCGGCACACGAACCGGCTGGGGAAGCAGGTTGCCGTCCACCGCGACGATGTTAAAGCTGTGCCCCGGCAACGCCAGGCTGCGAATCTCCGTGGCGCTTCCATTCAGGATATGAAACAGCACCCGTTCCCCCTGCTTCACGCGGACAGGTTCGCCATGATGCAGCATTCTGCCGTTGATCGTGAACGACCGGTAGCCAACCTCGTAGCCGTGCGGAGCGCCTTTGGCGAGTGATGCCTTCATCGCCGTCTCGCCCTTATCCTTCAGGCTCGGGACCACCGTGGCGGGAGACAGAAAGTCCATCGCCATATCCCCGCCGCGGCTGAAGGCCGGTTCGAACTCCTTCATGGTCAGAAACACTTCACGGTCATAATTTCCCGGGTTCTCCCTGGGCTCGATATATACGGGACCCACCAGCCCGCCGTATTGCCCGGCAGCCAGGTCAGCCCCAGCGCGAACATGCGAGTGGTAAAAGCGAAACCCGGAAGGCCGGGGAGTGAAGGAAATGCGCCTCGCTCCATGCGGCGGAATGAACGGGGTGCCCTCTTCTGCCGCCCCATCCACATCTGCCGGCACAGCCTGTCCGTGCCAGTGCAGTTGCTCCGGCGTGTCCGTCTCGTTGTGAATGTCGATAGTGACGCGCTGCCCTTCCTTAAAGCGAAGCAGCGGCCCCGGAAACTGGCCGTTGTACGTCGTCACTGAAACAATGCGGTCCGGCGCGAGCTCAATCGGCTTTGTGGCGATGGTCAGGGTGTAATCGGCGGGTTCGTCGGGAACTTCCGCGGCTCCAGACGGGCCTGCAACAGTCGCCATCGCCGCCCGGCCATACCTCGAAGAAGAGGCCAGCAATACACTTCCCGCCGCAGTGCCCGCCGAGCGCAGAAAGTCTCTGCGAGTGGGTTTCATGCTCAACATGCTGCCTCCGGATCGTGGGAACAGCCAACCTTCCATCGCTCCGACGATGATATCGAGATTTGCAATCCCGGTCCTCGGGTTACATCATCGAGTGTTTTTGCGCCGCAGGCGCGCGCCCGTACGGCCAGCACCTAGAAAAGGTGTCCGCGGAAAAGTGCCACCAGCTCGATTACCAGAATGATGACAACCGTCACCTCCAGCAAAAAACCCCGGCTCTGGTTAAACTGGTCGACCATAAAGCGATACAGTTCCTCGGCGTTGCGCAGCTTTCGCGCCACCAGGTCTTTGTAATCCGGCACGCCTACCTTGAATGCAGCCAGCTTGTAGAGTCGCGCCGAAAACATGTCGCTCAGAAACTTGATGGCATTATCGACACGCTCTGTAAGCTCCGCCACATCAAGCAGTACGGTGTGCAACCGCGTCGCAGACCGCGCCAGCCGCCACCGCGCAAAAAAGCCCGTTCCCTCATCGAGCAGCGTGTATACCCGGTCCAACTCCCTGGTCAGCAGTTCATCATAGTGACGGAACTCCAGCAGCTGCGAGTTGGCATACTCCAGCAGATGAATCGCCATCTCAGCGCCCGATGTGCTGTCGTAAATGAACGCGGCGTTCCACCCGATCACCGCCACATCGTTGGCATAGTAGGAAATCCGCGACTGCAACACCTCATTGCACTCGCTCTCGGCCAGGTTTCCCGTATCTCCGCGCACTACCTGCGCAATGCGCGCACCCTGCGTTTGAATCAGATCGGCAACCGATATCGAGCCGCCGTCCTTCGGGTTTACGATCTCCCGAATGTGAAAGATCAAGTAGTCCTCGCTCAGCCACTCTTTGTATGGTTTCACCAGCGCCGGACCAGCGCGTTCCAGTCTGCGGTGGACGATTTCCCTCGCCTGTGCCGCAAAGTCCACATCCCACACCCATCGGCTGGCCAGGCTCGTCAGCTTTTCCCATCCGCCGGAAAAACCCAGCTCGAAGACAACGCTGATGACGCCGTAGTCGTAGTACTTGATCTCCCCCTGCAGTTGCTCACCGCTTTCCAGAGTCAGAGTCTCGACACGATCCAACACCGGCGGCCTCTGGTAGCGCACATACCCGGGCGCAGGATGCTTTACCGCAGGCTGCTTCACCGTGCCGGCTCGGATCAGCTCGCGCAACCGGTCGAGCCGGATCGCCTCACACACATTGAACTGCAACAGCACCAACACCGAGCCGTGCAACATAATTTCGGAATCGATCATGCTGGCACGATCTTAATCTTGCAGCGATGAAACGGGCAGCGAT
>DATAQX010000350.1:0-11004 GCA_036264455.1 Silvibacterium sp.
TTACGGATAAGTTCTGAGAGCGACGGCCCGAAATCCAAACGGACTTCGGGCCTCGTCGAGGGCTACTTTCATTCTGTTGTGTGATAGACAAGCGTATGGGTAGTGTTCGCGAGCCCATTTGCCCAAAAGCCAGCCACGTACACATTCCCGGAAGGAAATGCGAGTATCGAAATTGGCACGTTGGCAGGACCGATGCCGTTTCTTGGACTTCCGACCAAGGGGGTTGCGAACGCCGTCCAGCTCTTTCCATCCCAGTGCTCTATGAGCGTCTTCTGCCCGTGTGGGATATCCGCTCCGCAGGAGACGCAGGCGGCCGCCCAGACACTTGTGGATGAGACTGCAGCCACTGAGCCCAAGGTCGCCGAAGTTGTCAGGCTTGGCGTAAGCACCACTTTCCATGCCTTGCCATTCCAATGCGCGGTAATCGGAATGTCTTTAACTCCTTGAACATTCGTCGCTACCGCCCAGACATCGTTTGCAGCAATGGCGGTTATCCCGCCCAGGAACGTGTTTTTGGGAAACGGGATAGTCACGTTGCTGAATTCGTCGCCGTCGAAGTGCAGGAGGAGCCCCGGCCCGCTGTTGGTGGCGCCCAAAACCCAGAGGTCGGTATGCGAGGTCCCCGTAATCATGTGCAGAGATGCTGTCATGCCATTCGTGGGCTCGGGCGTCAGCACTATGCTCCATTTGATTCCGTCGAAGTGTTCGATCAAAGGCTCTGGGGCCTGTGGGAAACTATCGCTGTCGGTTTCACCGACCGCAAACACGTCGTTCACAGCGAGCGCTTTCACGGCGAAGAGTTGCGATCCAGTTGGGAATTGCGGGCTGGTTACGAGGTTCCACCGCTTGCCGTCGAAATGCTGAATCACGGAGGTGTTGTGTTGGGTGTTGCTGTCAAACTCACTTCCCACAGCCCACACATCGGTAGCGGATAAGGCGCTAACCCCGCGCATGTCCGCTAAATTCGGCAATGCCATTGGAATCGCCGTCCACCGCGTTCCATCGAAATGGATTGCAAGGGCTCCGGTTGCAAATGAGCCCACAGCCCAGATGTTATTTTCCGAGGCGCCGGAGATGTCAAATAGAAAATTGTTGGGTTCGGGACTCGGGGTGTTTTCGACGGTAAAAGCTCCGAGAGCGCTGTCTGTTGCGCTTTCTTCCGCCGGATCCTGCGCCCAGGCCGCGGCGCTGCAAGTTAAGACCGCCAATGACAGAGCAATGGCCGACGACCATCGTGATAAGAGAAGAAACTTAGCCATAACAAGAGTGTCCTTTTCATTCTGGGAAGATGCCACGTGAACGCGTGTCGCGGCCATTCGAGAGTACGAAGGTTGAGCAGATAACATGTCATGGTCAAGTCTTGTTTTTTGTTTCTTTTTTGTCACCGGAGCAGCATTTCGCTCACCTGCTCCGGAGACTTTACGACTTTACGCCAGGCCCACCGCCCATCGGACACACCTTTGAGCGGTCCTTCCGATCGCCCTTGGATTCACGTGACGGTGGCCCGCACCCGCGAGGCCATGCATAACTCCTTAGGACAAGAACGACCCCAACGATGCTCAAGTTCTTTTGCATTTACACAAGACTAGCGTTACCCAGTATCACCATGATCCGCTGATAAACCAGCTTCATGATCTGCACGACTTATCACTGACCCATGCGCAGGTTTCGCTGGAAGAGACGCGCACGCAACACCGCCTGCTGACACACTATCTCCCACTCTATTTTCCCGAGATCGAGCGTTACTATTGCTCCTCGCGTTCCCATGCTTCTGCTGCGCATGGTTTACTGCCTGACAGCGTCGTTCAGGGCTTAGAAGTTTCCCGAGGCGATGTCCTTCAACACCAGCTTCTCCAGGCTCAACTCGCTCACCAGGCGCTTCAGCTTCGCGTTCTCCTGCTCAAGCTCTTTGAGACGTCGCGCCTGGTCCACCTGCAGACCGCCGTGCTCCTTCCGCCAGCGATAGTACGTCTGCTCCACGATCCCGGCTTCCCGACATGCCTGATCCGTCATCTTTCCGTTCGCCACTGCCACTTCAATGTGTCGCTGCAGGTTCACCACCTGTTCCGGGGTATAACGCCTTCGTGCCATATGCTCTCCTTGTGAAGGGCCCGGAAAATCTGTACCAGTTAGAGGGTTAGGAATCGGCTTGCTTTTGTAGCAGTCAGTTCGCGTTTACCTGAATTTTCCCAAGCCAAATGTAGCCGGTTCGATCCTACAGCTCGCGCACCTGTGTCCTCTGCGGTCTCTTTGCCCCAAAATGGCACCTCCTCGGCCGGAATCCCGCTTTGAGAAGTAAGGGCAGGGATTTCAACAAATCGGGAGGCCTCCCATGTCATGAGTGAGCAGGCACTATTGGCTCAGAATCTGTCCACACAAGCAGAGGGCAAAGAAGACGACTACCTAACACGCGCATTCTGCCTTCTGAAACGAAGTGATCGTTATGCGCACTATTTAGTCGGAAGACGAACAGGTTACTCATAACAGGTTACTCCTATTCGTCCGCCATCGACACACACCTACACCGGAATCCCTGAGGAGAGAAATATGCGATATCGCCATTCGTCAAATCCTGGGACCTGTATTTGCACTGTGACGTGCCTCATGCTCGTAGTGGGCTCGGCATTCGTTGCTCGGCCTGCATGGTCTCAAGTTTCGTACACCACTTCAGCATCGACAACGTTCAAGCCGCACACGCCGCTTGCCGTTCACAGCGGCGCCGCGGCGCCTATGGGACATTACGAGGCCAATCAGATGCTTCGCCTGACTCTGGGCTTGCAGCCGCCTCACGTAGCCGAGGAGCGGCAGTTCCTCGAGAACCTGCAGAGCCAGGGCAAGACCGGGAACCGCCAGTACCTCAGTGCCAAAGAATGGACAGCACGGTTTGACCCCTCCGTCGAAGACGAGAAGGCGGTTCTGGACTGGGCGCAGGGCCAGGGCTTCACGGTGGTGCAACGTTACCCCAACCGCCTGGTTGTAGAAGTGGAGGCCCCGGCATCCACGATCGAACGAGCGCTCAACATTACCATTAACCGGTATCAGTTGGGATCGGAAAACTATTTCTCCAACGATCGCGACCCCCAGATTCCTTCGAGTCTGTTCAACATCCTTCACTCCATTGGGGGTCTCAACAATATTGAGAGACTGCACCCGGCCAGCAAGAATATGAAAGAGCCGCCTTTCGTCAACTACGCGCCCGGCGCAGTCAGTCATGGGCCGTCTATGCATGACAACGGCGACCGCACAAAGTTGCCGCAATTACAGACACAGACAAAGAACAACGGAATCGGTCCCAACTACACGAGCGGCCCACCTTATGATCCGCAGGATATCTACAGCGTGGCCGCTTACTCTGTGTATGCGCTCACCAACCTGGGGCACTGCTGCAACCCGACGGGCAATGCCGGCGGCTCACCGCCCGAAACGAGTATCGCTATTGCCTCCTTCGGCACTCAGCAGGCGAGCGATATCGCGGGTTTTCACGCCCAATATCCATATCTTGCCTACGACATCTCATGGATCTATCCCTCTGGAACGCCCTCCTGCTGCGACGGAGAGGGAACCATGGACATGGAGTGGTCCACCGCCATGGCCAACAGCTTCGGCAGCTATCTCGACACGGCCCACGTGTATATGTATGACGGCGTCAGCTACAGCTTCAGCAACGCCGTCGCTGTGTACAACCGGATGCTGACCGATGGCTTAGCACGCAACTTCAGCACAAGCTGGGGTTGTGAAGAGGTGATCAGCGGCAGTCAGGGGTGCTACGACGAACCTGATGCGGATACTGCGGACGCCGTTTTCGCCTCAATGACAGGGCAGGGGTGGTCGTTGACCGCGGCTACCGGCGATCAAGGAGCCAGTGCCGGCTGCGACTTCTTCGGGACGCCGGCGAGGGCAGTGCAGTTCCCGGGCTCAGATCCTTTCATCGTGGGTGCCGGAGGCACTACACACTACATGTTTACCGAGGGCGGCAATACGGCACCAAGCTTCGCTGGATTCACGGCATGGACTGGCGGTCCGGATGGCTGCGACACGAATGACGGCGGAAGCACCGGCGGCTACAGTACCTTCTTTTCGACACCCAGCTACCAGAGTTCCCTCGGCATAGGCAGCCGCGGCGTCCCTGACATCTCGCTCAATGCCGATTGGTACAACACACCACAGAACCTCTACTTCGAGGGCTCTTTGAGCGGCAACGGAGGTACGAGCATTGTGGCGCCGGAAACAGTTGGGTTCTTCGCGCAGGAAAACGCCTACCTGCTTTCCCTGGGGAACATCTGCGGCTCCGGCTCTTCTTCCTGCGCGCCGCTGGGTGCTGTAAATCCCATATTATATGAGGAAGGCATCGACAAGTTTGCTCCCCATTCCCCTTTCTATTTTGTGTCCGGCTGCAACAACAACGACATAACTTCGGCATACGGCTTGGGTTACTACTGCATGCCTGCGTCCCCCGGTTGGGGGCCTGTCACCGGCTGGGGTGAATACAATTTTCTGCAACTGGCCTGGGCCATTAACTGGCTTCACGTGCCGGGCTTCAGCGAACCCGTGGTCAATTTCTCCGGGCCAACGACCAACACCTGGTACAACTCTGACGCAGAAGTATCCTGGACGGTAAGTGCGCCGGCGGCAAATTCCTACCCGTCACCCGGGACTTCCGGATTCACTCAGAATTGGGATTCCGACCCCGGTAACCCGACGAGCGAGGTCTCACCCGGCATCCCGGAGAGCACCTGCGTAGGTTATCCTTGCGTTCCTTATAACGCGTACTATAACGGTCCGCAGTATGCCAACGCCACCAGCGGTTGCCTCGATTTCACTGGAAGCCTCTGCGCGGGCAGCATCGGAGGCGCCCAGGGCTGGCATACCGTTCACGTTCGAGCCTGGGGCAATGAGGGTGAGAACGCTGGAGACTCCACCTACGGCCCGTTAGGGTACGACACCATTTCGCCGGTGACTACTGCCTCCCTGAGCGGTACTCTCATAAGTGGAACGACTTACAAAAGCGCGGTGCAGGTCAAGCTCTCGGCGAACGACCCTGGTGCTCCAACAACAGGGAGTGGAGTTGCCACCACCTACTACGCGCTGAACAGCGGTGGCAATCAAACCTACACCGGCCCCTTCACTGTGGGACATACGGGTAGCTATACCGTCCATTTCCACAGCGTAGACAAGGCCGGTAATGTCGAAACTGCGAAGACAATCAGCTTGACAATCAGTCCGGTGCTGAGCCTGTCTCCTTCAAGTCTTGCGTTCGGTAATGAAGTATTGGGGGCGACCAGCGCAGGAAAAAGCGTAACTGTTACCAATATCACCTCCTCAGCGGTGCCAATCTCGTCGGTCAGCCCCAGTGGCGATTTTGCCGTTTCTTCGAATACGTGCGGTGCATCGTTGGCAGCCGGCGGGCATTGCACAGTCACCTTAACGTACAAACCCTCAGTGCTGGGCGCGGTGGCGGGAGACCTGACGATTAAGTATGTCGGCATCGGCTCACCTGACCGGCTTGGCCTGTCCGGCACCGGGCTGGCTCCGCTCACAGCTATTCCGGCCGGTCTTGCGTTCGGCACAGTCACAGTGGGCAAGACCAGCGCAGCACAGATCGTAACCCTGAAGAACGACAATCCGAGTACGGCCTTGAGCATAAAGTTCTCGGGTGTCGGCGACTATACAGTCACCGCTGGCGGTGGAACTCCTTGCGGAGCATCGCTTGCGGCTGCGGCAAGCTGCACCCTCAGCGTGACCTTCACACCTCACCAGAATGGAGGCATTGAAGGCGCGGTGACGGTCACGGATGGCGTTTCCTTGAGCCCGCTCGTTGTTGCGCTGAGCGGGAATGGTACGGGAGGTGCAACATCGCCCTTGAGCTTTAGTCCAACCTCACTCGCCTATGGCAATGCAGTTGTGGGCACGAACACCGCGAAGGCGGTGGTCGTGAAAAACACCAGCGCGTCAAACGTGACTATCAGCAAGGTTTCAGCCAGCGGCGACTACAGCGCATCTGGCTGCGTCACAACCTTACTCCCACTCGCTACCTGTACATTGACTGTTACCTTCACTCCATCGACCACAGGACCGATAACTGGGGCAATTGCACTGGCCAATGGCACGATCGTCACCCCTGATGTTTTGAACGCTACGGGCACGGGAATCCTGCCGTTGGCTGTCAGCCCAACGAGCGTGAATTTTGGAAACGTGACGGTGGGCTACACGAGCGGCTCCACTACAATAACCCTATCGAATAAGACCGCAGCGTCGATGAGCATCGGGTTTACTGCCAGTGGAGATTTTTCTGCCACGGCCGGCGGTGGAACTCCTTGTGGTGCTTCATTGGCAGCAGGCGCGAGCTGCACGTTTGTCGTGACGTTCTCGCCCACAACGACTGGAGCGGTGACCGGCGTGGCAACGGTGACCTACGCCGGCAAATTCAGCCCCCAGGAGGTGAAGCTCAGCGGCACAGGGCAATAGCGTCCACAGTCACCGACTGTGACGCGTATTGCCAAGCCGAAGGGGGCAGCTACCACTGCCCCCTTCGGTGTGTGCTATGGGACCGACAGAACAACAGTGTGACACCGCGTCCTCCCACCTATATAGCAAACAAAGCAAACCGAAGGTCGCGTGAGTCGGATCGCTGAGCCAGTTCCTTAGGAGACGAGCAGCTATTGCGCGAAGGACGCGGCTGGTCGTGTGCACCAGGAGGGCAAGATCGGATCGACGCGGCGCGAGCAGTGAATTCTCGCGCCCTTACTTTTTTCTATGTCACAAATCCGCCGCACCTAGCGTTGAATGTGTGTAGAAGCTATGAACATGGCCAGCGCTTGGGTGGAAGCCGAGTTTGAAGCAATCTTTCGAGGGTACTACGAGCGCATCGTCCGCGTGATTCGCCGGCTATTGCGGGGCGACGCTCAAGCCGATGAAGTCTGCGCAGAGGTTTTCCTCCGGCTGTACCGGAGCGGGCCAAGCGTCGTGACCGGAGGGCTGGTCGGGGGCTGGCTCTATCGTACGGCCACCCGCGCTGCCATTGATGTTTTGCGGGCTAACCAGCGCCGCGGCCTCGAAGAGGAAATTGACGGCGACCATTGTGACCACAGCGAAGAGGCGGCCGACGGTCCGCTGACCCTGCTGCTGCGGGGTGAACGCATCGCCCAAGTCCGCTCGGTACTCACCCGGCTCAAGGTGGAGAAGACGCAGCTCTTGCTATTACGTCACAGTGGGCTTAGTTACCGGGAGATTGCCGAGGCATTGCAAATCAACGTGACATCGGTCGGGACCAAGTTGGCGAGAGCGGAGGCGGAATTTTCTGCCCTGTACCTACAGCAGCAAAGGCGTAGCAGAAGCACGCCGCAGCTCGAGACCGCGAAGGAGGGACGATGCAGCACAACGGTTTGAATACAGGAATCTTGCAGGCCTATCTGGATGGTCAGATGGATTCCGGAACGACTTCGGCAGCCGAACAGGATACTTTGAACCGCCACATCGAGAGCTGCGCCGAATGTCAGACTGAACTCAAGATTCTGAGCGGGCATGCGGCAAGCGTTCGTGCCGCCCTGGATCACCTTCCACAGTTGCCTCATAAGTGGAATGCCGACAGCACTGCATGCGTGTGGGCTGTATTTCAAAGGCAGCGGAAGCGATCCATGGAAGGCGAACATATCAAACGGAATGTATGGCGAATATGGTCTCTGGCTGGCGCAGGCGTTGCGGTGGTTGCGCTGATCTTGGTGGCGTTCACTTTGGCTCCCGTGCGAACTTGGGCGGAGAACCTCCTTTCGATCTTTCGCGTTCAACACTTCACAGTTCTCGAGCTAAACCCAAGCGCAATGAGGGGCGGCGGCCTTCAGGGCGACCAGTTCCTCAACGAATCCGTGAGCCGTATCCTGTCTGATCAGGTGACAGTGACGGAGAACCCGCAGAAGCCGGAGCTTGTCGCCGATGCAGCAACAGCATCGAAGCTTGCCGGCTTCCCCGTTCAACTGCTGACCGGTCAGACGCCATCCGCTCTTTTATTCAGAAGTGGCACGAGCGCGCAAATGAAGCTCGACCGCGATCGTTTGCAGTCCATACTTGATGAGGCAGGCCGCAGCGACCTCCAGATTCCCGGCTCCGTCGATGGTGCGACCATTGCAATACGAGTTCCTGCGGGCATCATGGCGCTCTACGGCAACTGCGGAGACGCGGCCGCGCGCATGCAGGGCCAGGCGCCCAACAGGCAGGGCCAGCCAGGCGATGCCACCTGCGTTTTGCTCATCGAATTGCCTAGTCCCACGGTCTCCGCTCCGCAGCAAATCAATCCGGGTGAGATTGCTCAGGTCGCGCTGCAGTTTCTCGGAATGAGCGCCAATGACGCGGCCAATTTCACTCAAACAGTTGACTGGACTACCACGCTTGTCGTTCCTGTCATCCAGGGTCAGTCAAGCTATGAGCAGGTTCATGTCAACGGCAACGACGGCGTACTGCTTCGCCCGAAGGGTCCGCAATCCTCAACGCGCTTCAGCCTCGTGTGGGTGGACAACGGGATCGTGTACGCGCTCGAGGGGACAGGCGACGATACAACCGCGCTCAATCTGGCCTCGCAATTAGAGTAAGTGCATCGCAAAAGGCGTTTTTGAGGACCAACATGGCAGCACTAACCATCGATGCAGCGGGCCTCAGGAAGTATTACGGAAACCGGGCCGCCGTGAGGGATCTGACTCTCCAGGTCCTTGCCGGAGAGGCCTTCGGGTTCCTCGGTCCAAATGGAGCGGGCAAGAGCACTTCCATCAAGATGCTGCTGGGCCTGGTCAAACCGACGAGCGGCCGTGCACTGTTGCTTGGCCAGCCTGTCGGCGATCGAGCGGTCCGCGCCCGCATCGGATTTCTACCCGAGCATTTCCGTTTCTATGACTGGCTCTCGGCATCTGAGCTGGTCTCCTTTCACGGAAGGCTTTGTGGCCTGGCCGATGATATTCTGCGCTATCGTGTCCCCCGTCTCCTCGAGCGGGTTGGCCTGAGCTCCCAGCAATCCAAACCCATCCGTAGCTTCTCCAAGGGCATGATGCAGCGCGTCGGACTGGCGCAAGCTATCGTGAATGATCCCGAGGTCCTCTTCCTTGATGAGCCGACCTCCGGCCTGGACCCCGCCGGGCGCAAACTTGTCCGCGAAGTCATTCGCGAAGAGCGTGATCGTGGCGCAACCGTGTTCCTGAATTCCCATCTTCTCGGCGAAGTGGAGCAAAGCTGCGATCGGGTGGCCTTCATCCGGCATGGTGAAGTGGTCGGCATGTATGAGATGGGCGCCTGGCAAACGGATTATACGGAAGTGGAACTTGACGTCGGAGGCGCGAGCTCCTCGGCGTTGGCAAGATTGGCGACGATAGAGGGAATTGCGGTCTTGGCTCAGGAGGCACGCAGATTGCGACTGCGCGTTCCCGACGAAGATTCTCTGCCAGACATTGTGCGTTGCCTGGTAGAGAGCGGGACGCGGATATATTCAGTTGTGCCGCAACGCGTGAGCCTCGAAGACCTGTTTCTTCGTACGATGGGACCGGACCCTGGCCTATGAACGACAGCGCAATCGATATGCGAGTGGCAGCGGATGCGACAGAGCAGCAAGCGACCCAATCCGCCTCTAACGCGCAGGCGACAGCAAGTATTCCACGCGGACCGGGTGCCGTACGCACCGTGATTCTGATGGCGCGCGTCACCTTTCATGAGGCCGCTCGGCGCAGGATTCTCTGGATCGCCGCGCTCGCTGGGGCTGCCTTTCTCGGCCTCTTCTGGGCGGGATTGCATGCGATGATTCGCTCAATGCCGCCAAATGTGCCACCCGTCAATCGCCAGGAGGGCATCGGCATGATGGTTATGATGGTGCTCTACGCGGGCAGCATGATGACGTCGCTGATGGCGGCCCTCACTTCATGTGACACGCTCTCAGGGGAGATCGCGTCCGGCACAATCCATGCGATTGCAACGAAGCCCGTGCTTCGTGGGTGCCTCGTGCTTGGCAAATGGGTCGGTTTTGTGTGGATGCTCGCGCTCTACGTGTTGTTCGTCGAAGGAGGCACTATCGCGATTGGCTGGTTCGAGAGCCGGCACCTTCCTCCTCACAGCGTGGCGGTGCTCGGTCTCATTTTGTTGCAGGCCATCCTCCTGCTGGGAGTTACGATGGCAGCCAGTACACAGTTTTCCGCGCTCACTAGCGGCGCTCTCACCCTCGGCCTGTACGGCTTGGCCTTCGTCGGCGGATGGATCGAACAGTTTGGTGCGCTTCGTCATGTAAAGACCTGTGTGGATCTTGGCATTGTCGCCAGTCTCGTCATGCCGAGTGACGCGCTATGGCGGCGTGCAGCCTTCAAAATTCAACCGCCAATCTTAGGAGCGGCTGGCGTCTCACCCTTCAGCAGCACAATGGTACCAAGCGTCGCTATGGTGACCTATGCTGCCATTTACGCTCTCGCAGCCCTGATATTTGCGCAGATTTTGTTCCAACGTCGCGATCTGTAGGGACGAACTTTCTCGATCCCCATCCTCCCTGCGGATGCTCCATCGCTCCACCGTTTTCAACATCCTACTTCGTCGTTGCCCACTTCCACTACATCATGGTGGTGGCATGCTGATGGCCTTTTTCGCCGGCATATGGGACCGTTTCCATTGTTGTGCTGCCGTCAAGATTAGATAGGTTTCCTTCCAAAAGACCCCCACACCTGTACCGAGGCTCTGGCTGCCGCTTCCACTTCTTCCTTCCCCGACGATGCCGAATGTATATCGGTACATCGCATTGGCGAGAGCTTCTGTAGCCCCTTCATTGATGTCGCGCGACTCCTCTTGCATGGCCAGTTCCTTTGTCAGACCAACTGGTTGATGAACGACGTGAGGTTCTCAAATCTCACCTTTAGCGTTCCATAGTTTCGGATGAAGGAGCGCGTTATATCCTCGGCGAGAACGATGTTGTCTCCATCTGGATGCTGTGTGCGAAAGGCCATTAAATTGATTGGGTCGAACTTGTCGGAAGACCACTTGCATTCGATG